>JAAYTR010000111.1 GCA_012523685.1 Clostridiaceae bacterium
ACCGCTGCGATTTAGCGCTCCATTTCCAACATCCAGTTTCTAGTCGCGCTCGCTACGCAATCCATGCTCCGCTTTAAATCGCAGCAGCCACGCCGCTTAATTATGTTTGTACAAACAAAGACTAGTGCGCATTATTCTTATCATGCGTCAGATCAAAGAAATATTATCGCGTTATTTCCTGATTACCCCAATAAATACTAATTCTATGGTATATTTTCTTTATACAAATGATAAGTGGTTATGTAACCATAAGAAAAGGTTGTGACCTTATGATTCCTCAATACTATGAATTCATTAACAAGACTAAAATTTTGTCCGGCTTCCGGGCTCTTGAAAGAATTCCGGTTGAGTTAAATGAAAGGGGGAAAACCCGTCCTTTAATCATTTGCCAAAGAGAGTATATTGACAAGGGTACACAGAAAATGCTGATGAAAACGTTAGAAGGCTCAGCATTGGTTCAGGGAGTGATTTTTCTTTATTGTAAGCCTGTTGACGAAGAGTGTCTGGTTCAAGGAGTATCTGAATACAAGGAAAGAGAATGTGACTCATTAATTACCCTGGGAGATGATTCTGCTTTTGAACTGGGCAATAATATCCGAATTAAGCTGGAGCAGGAGCTGGATAGCGATAGCGGAATTACATTTATCGCCGTACCCACGGCCAGCTCCGGATCAGAAATTACCGGAGAAGCGGATTTAGTTGTTCTGGATCCGAAACTTACTCTGAATCTTTCATTAAGAGATACTGTCCTGTCAGCCCTCGACACGTTATGCCACAGTATTGAAGCCTATACCTCAGTAAAGAAAAATCCTGTAAGTGATGCCTACGCTTTTTCAGCCATAAAACTTGCAGCTGAAAGCTTACCTGTAATTATTAAAAAATGCAGGGATAAAAAAGCCAGAAATTGCTTGACTAACGGGGCCCTTTTATCAGGGATGGGCTTTTTAAATTCAAAGGGAGGAATTTCGCATGCTATTGCAAGAGGTCTTACCGAGTGCTGCAGAGTGTCCCACGCTGAGGCTGTTTCTGTAATACTCCCACATTGTCTGGAACATAATATGATAAAGAATGATCAGTATTACGGTGAATTATTGCTTCCCCTGAAAGGTCCTGATATTTATTCTGAGACTCCGGCTTACGAAAGAGGGAGAAAATTTCAAAAAGCGATAAGGAATATGATTTATGAATTTCATATAAAATTAGATATACCAGTTTGCCTTTCTGAAATCGGAGTAAAAAGAACCGATTTTGATAAAATATCTGAGTTATGTCTTAAGGATGAGCACCTTGCTGATTATTCTGAAGAGGTGCACAAGGACGACATAATAAACATTCTAAATCTGGCTTATTAATAGATAAGTCATGTATATTTGAACTAAATAACAACTTAATAAAGACAAGTTGGTGAAAACAATATATAATTATAATAAAGACAATCACATCAAAAAGTTAATATAAACAAAAATATGGAAGGTAAGAATGGAGATCAATGGTAGTACAGAGGGTCTAAAAAATAGTGTTATTGAAGCCCTTGAAAGTATTTACAATCTGGAAATTCCACAGGATAAGCTCTGGACAGAAGAGTTAATCAATACAATATCAGGCATATCGGGAGCAATAAACAGAGAAATTGCAGTATATATTGATAGAAAAGGACGCATTATAGATGTCAGCGTCGGCGACTTCAGGACAGTTGATTTAACTGAAGTAGAAGGCCGAAGAAGCAAAACCCGTCTGACCGGGGTCAGGTGTATTCATACACATCCCGGTGCCAGTGGCATGCTTTCGGCAGTAGATATCAGCTCTTTAAAATTATTAAGGCTGGACATGATGGCTGCGGTTGGCATAAATGAGCAGACACCGGGTCAGATTTATGTAGCGGTTCCTTCCCAGGTAGAAGTTGGAGATGTTGAGCTTTTTGGACCATACTCAGCAGACAAGGAAGATTTTGAGGCCTTGACAGAATATATCAGAGAGGCCGATGAATTCCTGAAAGAGCATACAGAAAACCTGCAAAATGTGGACGAACGGGCTATACTTGTAGGAATAAAAACTCAGGAAACAAGAAGCATTCAGGGAGTCAGTGAAGCTGAAATCTCCATGATTGAACTTAAGGAGCTTGCACAGGCGGCAGGAGCTCATGTGGTATCTACAATTATTCAGAATCGGGATGGACGGGACTCATCGTTTTTTATCGGTAAGGGTAAGGTTGAAGAGCTTAAGCTATTAGCGCAGACAACTGAAGCCGACATGGTAATATTGGATGAAGAAATTTCTCCCTCACAACAAAGGAATCTGGAAGAAGCATTGGGCATAAAAGTTGTTGACAGAACAGGCCTGATTCTTGATATATTTGCCCAACGGGCCAGAAGCCGGGAGGGCAAGATTCAGGTCGAGCTTGCACAATTGGAATATAACCTGCCAAGGCTTCAAGGGTTAGGCCTGGTGCTTTCCCGTCTGGGCGGAGGAATCGGTACCCGGGGTCCGGGTGAGACAAAGCTGGAAACAGACAGAAGGCACATTCGCAGGAAAATATCGTATTTAAAGGCACAGCTAAAAGAGATTAAGAAGCAA
This sequence comes from Clostridiaceae bacterium, assembly GCA_012523685.1. Taxonomy (GTDB): domain Bacteria; phylum Bacillota; class Clostridia; order DSM-8532; family DSM-8532; genus DTU059. Next base: position 2,575 of record JAAYTR010000111.1, read on the forward strand.
AGAGGAATTTTAAGAGTAGAAAGAAAGAGGAATCGTGTTCCCATTGTTTCTCTGGTGGGTTATACCAACTCGGGAAAATCCACTTTGTTAAACATTTTGTGCGGTTCGGATGTTTATGCTGAGAACCAGCTCTTTGCTACCCTGGATACCACAACACGTCAGCTAATACTCGATGATAATAATACGATTCTGGTTACCGACACGGTAGGCTTTATCAGGAAGCTGCCCCACCACCTTCTGGATGCATTCAAATCTACACTGGAAGAGGTATTATATGCAGACTTTCTTGTAATTGTTGCAGATTCATCCGACCCATATTTTGAAGATCATATCCGTATTGTGGACAATATACTGGATGAGCTTGGAGCGGGACAGAAGCCTTCAATTATTGCATTGAATAAAATTGATAAGCATGAAGATGCCGGGTCAATCAGAATTACTGCCGACCGGCCTGTAATTGAAATATCAGCAAAAACAGGGCTGGGACTTGATAATCTTAAAAAATACCTTAATGAGCAGCTTTTCGAGGCACGCTTAAAGTACAAATTATCAATACCCTTTTCTGAAGGTTGGGTTTTACCATGGCTATATGAGAACGGAAAGGTTAATTCGGTAGATTATGATGAAGATTCATCGATAGTAGAGGCTGAATTGACCAAGGAAACTGCTGCACATGTTGAAAAATTTATTGTTAAGCGGGATTGATTATTTTAATGTCTGTAAAATTTTAATACCAAACTCTTTAGAATTGCCGTCTTGACACCCCTTGTGTCCTGATGTAGAATAATAATGCTGCATTTTTTCGCTCGAGTGGTGGAACAGGCAGACACAACGGACTTAAAATCCGTCGGACTAACCCTCCGTGCCGGTTCGAGTCCGGCCTCGAGCACCAGCTAAAACCTCGAAAGTATATTACTTTCGAGGTTTTACTATTTTAAGGCAATAAGCATCATTTTTAATGAAGCTAAGTGGAATGAAGTTTTTTTATGTATAGTATTGAAATGTAGTATTAAGGTCGATATAATAAATACACAATATATAGTTATTATTTCACATCCCACATACAATATATATTGTTTTTATTGATACTTTATGGATAAAATTCAAAAAAATTAACGGAGGAGAAAGCCATGAAGTTAACCGAGAATGCCGTAAAAGTTCTGGAAAAACGCTATCTGATAAAGGATAAGGATGGAAATGTAATTGAAACTCCTGAGGAAATGTTCAGAAGAGTGGCGAAGACTGTCGCTGCAGCAGACAAGGATTATGTGTCCGAGGAGCAGCTTAGCAAAATTAAGCAAGAATTTTTTGATATGATGGCTAATTTGGAATTCTTACCAAACTCCCCAACCCTTATGAATGCCGGAAGACCCTTAGGACAGTTGTCAGCTTGCTTTGTACTTCCGATTGAGGACAGCATGGAAGGAATATTTGACAGTGTTAAAAATGCGGCACTGATTCATAAAAGCGGTGGAGGCACCGGATTTTCTTTTAACAGACTGCGCCCGAAAGGCTCAAGCGTTAATTCCACCGGTGGTGTTGCAAGCGGACCGGTCAGCTTTATGAAAGTCTTTAATGCGGCTACAGAGGCTGTCAAGCAAGGTGGTACACGCAGAGGTGCCAATATGGGTATCCTGAGGGTTGATCATCCCGATATTATGGAATTTATAACATGTAAGCAGGATAATGCAGATATTACCAATTTTAACATAAGTGTCGCTTTGACCGAAGCTTTTATGGAAGCAGTAGATAAAGGTGAAGAATATGATTTGATCGATCCAAGGACCAGGGAGGTTAAAGGACGGTTAAACGCAACTGAGGTCTTCGATAAGATGGTCAGAATGGCCTGGAGTAATGGAGAGCCGGGAATAGTATTTATTGACCGTATAAACCGTGGAAACATAACTCCTGAGCTGGGTGAAATAGAAAGCACCAATCCTTGCGGCGAACAGCCATTGCTACCTTACGAGGCATGTAATCTGGGTTCTATAAATCTGAGCACTATGATTAAAGAAGGTGAGGCAGGTCCTGAGGTCGATTATGATAAGCTTCGGGATACCGTTCACAAGGCCGTTCATTTTCTTGACAATGTTATTGATGTTAACAATTATCCTTTGCCGGAAATAGATAAAATGACAAGAGGAACCAGAAAAATAGGTCTGGGAGTAATGGGATGGGCAGACATGCTTCTCATTCTCGGCATCCCGTATGATTCGGTAAAGGCAGAACAGCTGGCAGAAGAAATAATGGGATTTATAGATTTTGAGTCCAAACAGGAAAGTGAACGAATAGCGGCTGTTAAAGGTGTTTTCCCTTATTATGACAAGAGTATATTTAAAGAATCGGGAAGAAAGCTCAGGAACGCAACCACAACAACCATAGCACCTACCGGGACATTGAGCATAATTGCCGGTGTAAGCAGCGGAATAGAGCCTCTTTTTGCCGTTTCATTTATTAAGAATGTGATGGATGGAACAGAGCTGGTAGAGGTAAACCCTCATTTTAAGAAAGCCGCAATTGAGGGAGGCTTTTACTCGGAAGAGCTTATGAAAACCATAGCAAAGGAAGGATCACTCCATGCCATTGAAGAAGTTCCTGAAGAGATAAAGGATATTTTTGTAACAGCTCATGATATTATTCCCGAGTGGCATGTTAAAATGCAGGCTGCCTTCCAGAACCACACCGACAACGCAGTATCTAAAACGGTTAATCTCAGAAATGAAGCCACAGTTGACGATGTTGCCGAGGTATTCCAATTGGCTTACCGTACGGGATGTAAAGGAGTAACCATTTACAGGGACGGCAGCCGTGATATGCAGGTATTAAATATAGGCAGCGTTAAAGGTAAAGAGAAAGAAAAGCAGGAATCCCCGAACTGCAACTCCGCTTGTGAAGACTGCAATGAGGCTTGCGAGATTCTGCACAAAAATATTAAGCCAAGGCCAAGACCGGAAGTAACCACCGGATTTACTGAAAAGTTCAGGATTGGCTGTGGAAATCTTTATGTTACTGTCAACTATGATGACAATGGTATATGCGAAGTGTTTACAAATACCGGCCGTGCCGGCGGCTGTCCTTCACAGTCCGAAGCTACCAGCCGCTTAGTATCGATTGCCTTGAGAGCGGGAGTTGATGAAGCTGCTATTGTAGAACAGCTTAAAGGGATTCGCTGTCCTTCAACCATCCGCCAAAAAGGTCTGAAGGTATTGTCGTGTCCGGATGCAATAGGCCGTTTGATTCAGAAGGTTATGAACCATAGAAACGGACACAGTGAAAAAAATGCGGCACTTACAATGGAAGCTGCCACTTTAAGTACACCGAAGCCAACTGCAAAAACCTTTGAACATAGTATTAACATAAAAACATGCCCTGACTGCGGAAGTGATGTAGAGCATGAGGGAGGCTGTGTAGTCTGCAGAAACTGCGGATATTCAAAGTGTGGATAAAAGCAGTACTTTAACTGTGAAAAAGTATTTGGGACGCGGGGACAGGTATATTGTCCCCGCGTCCTACATGATAGGAGCATAGCACCCTCATTGTCATCCTGAGGGTCGCGCAGCGGAGTCGAAGGATCTTTTGTGTCAATTTAATAAAATCTTTCGCTGACATTCAGGATGACAGTGGAACAAGATTATGCGCTAACATTCAGAATGATATTCTGTTCTTTGCTAGTTTTGGTGATTTCTATACTTCTAATAAATACAAATAGGGTATTAATCACTCTAAACTGTGCAGAATAAGAAGAATTCCGTATCATTACCGATGGAATCTTATACTAAAAGTTCATTGTGCTTGCACATTATTTGCCGTATAATAGTGTAAAACAAAGTAATATTTCAGGAGTGATTTTAATGAAGCGCCTATCAAGGCTGGAACTGAGATACGGTCGCTATGCCATAAGCAATTTAACCTTATATATTGCTGCTATAAACCTGGCTGTTTTTATACTCAGTTTGTTTTCCGGAATGGGCATAGTTGGATTATTGACGCTTAATCCAAAAAGAGTAATAGAGAATCTTCAAATATGGAGATTAGTAACTTTTATTTTTATACCCGAAACCTTCAGTCTTCTCTGGATTCTGTTTTCAGTGTATCTGATTTATATGTTAGGTGCCTCGCTGGAACGCTATTGGGGCACATTCAAGCTGAATGTATATTATTTCGTCGGTATGTTAGGGTCAATAATTGCAGCTTTTATAACTTATATTTTTGCAGGTGCCGGTAATATGACAGGCTATTACCTTAACATGTCTTTATTTTTAGCCTATGCAACGCTATTTCCCGAGCAGGAATTTTTAATTTTTTTCATACTGCCGGTAAAGGTAAAGTATTTAGGCATGCTTGATGCAGCCTTTCTGCTATACTCAATATATATTTCAATAAGAGCTGGAGCCTGGTATCAGGCTGTAGCAATTTTGGTAGCTATCCTTAACTATCTGCTGTTTTTCGGCAAGGACTTTATCAACTGGATTAAGCTAAAACGTCAGGTTGCAAAGAATCGAAAGAGGTTTTTCGATCAGGTCCGGCCGTATCAGGACAGACGATTTTGAATTTTTCGTGAGGAGTAAATAATGGATTATATAAAAGAGATACTACGACTAAAAGAAGAACGAAATGCAATTATAGTAGCTCATTTATATCAGGACGGTGATATACAGGATATTGCCGATATGGTTGGCGACTCATTTGAGTTAAGCCGCTACTGTGCCACAACAGATAAGGATGTTATTGTTTTTTGCGGGGTTCACTTTATGGCAGAAAGCGCTAAAATTCTTTCACCGGGAAAAACCGTTCTTCTGCCTGCAATTGATGCGGGATGCCCTATGGCTGATATGGCCAATGTAGAGGATTTAAGAAAACTGAAAGCAAAATATCCTGAAGCTGCGACAGTATGTTATGTGAATACAACGGCTGCTATAAAAGCAGAATGTGATATCTGCTGTACCTCATCAATCGCCGAAAAAGTTGTGCGTTCAGTTCCAAATAAACAGATTATTTTCCTGCCCGACAGAAACTTGGGACAATATATTGCAAAACAGGTTCCCGAAAAAGAATTCATCTTCTGGGCGGGTTTCTGTCCGACTCATAATGCTCTGTCAATAATGCATGTTAAAGAAGCCCGTGAGGCATACCCTGATGCTGTTCTGGCAGTACATCCCGAGGCTCCCCCCGAGGTAGTTGATTTGGCCGACTTTGTGGGAAGTACAAAGCAAATTATTGATTTTTGTACCCAATCCGACAAACAGGAGTATATAATAGGAACAGAAGAGGGTATTTTGCATCAGCTGAAAAAGAAAAATCCGAATAAGGAATTTTATATGCTGAAATATAGATTTATTTGCCCCAATATGAAAAAGACTAATTTGGAGAATCTCTATGAGGCACTCAGGGATATGAAACATGAAATTACGCTTGACGAAGAAACCATAAAGAAGGCGTCCCTGAGCCTGGAAAGAATGCTCAATGTTAAATGACATAATGAATATTGAAGGTGAACATTAATGCTGAAGCTGAAGCTGGAAGAAAACGTAACGCATGACAGATACCTGGTAAATTTTGATACAAATAATATACCATGCGAATTTTACGATGTAGTGATTATTGGAAGCGGCATTGCAGGTGTTTATACTGCACTGTCAACACCAAGAAATACAAAAATATTGATTATCACAAAAGAAGCTATTGAAATAAACAACTCGGTTCTGGCTCAGGGGGGGATTGCTGTTTCCCTGGACCAGAATGATTCTCCCAGCTTGCATTTTAAAGATACATTGTTTGCCGGAGCAGGGCTTTGCGATGAAACGGCGGTAAACGCACTGGTAAATGAAGCCGCCGATAATATTGCCACCCTTTGTTTATATGGCGTAAACTTTGACAGGGATGCTGATAAACGGCTTTCCCTGACCAGAGAAGGCGCTCACAGTATGAACAGAATTATACATACCGGAGATGCTACCGGCAAAGAAGTATGTGATACTCTTGTCAGTGCCGTGTCCGGGCTGGACAATGTAACTATAAAAGAACAGACCTTTGCGATAGATATTTTTACAGAAGATGGAGAGTGCAAAGGAGTTCTAGCCTCAAATGAAGATGGAACAGAGCTGAAAGCATTTTTTGCTCCGGTGGTTGTTTGCGCTTCGGGCGGATATGGAAGACTATACTCAAAAACAACTAATCCCGAGGTTGCTAACGGAGACGGAGCAGCACTTGCTTACAGAGCAGGATCAGAGCTGATGGATTTAGAGTTTGTCCAGTTTCATCCTACAGTTCTTTTCCATCCCGATAATCAAAATTTCTTAATTTCCGAAGCCGTACGCGGAGAAGGGGCGCTTTTGCGGAATAACAAAGGGGAGCTGTTCATGGAGAAATACCATCCCATGAAAGAGCTGGCCCCCAGAGATGTTGTCTCAAGAGCAATTTTTCAGGAAATGCAACATACCGGATCCAGCCATGTCTTTCTTGATATCACCCATAAGGATAAGCAGTTCCTGGAGCATCGTTTCCCGATGATTTACAAAACATGTCTTTCTTACGGATTTGATATGTCAAAGGATTTTATACCGGTAGCACCATGCCAGCACTATAGTATGGGCGGAATCAGGACAGATGAATGGGGCAGGACCAGAATAAAAGGCTTTTACGCTGTGGGAGAAGCTGCATGCAACGGCATTCACGGAGCTAACCGTCTGGCTTCAAACTCGCTCCTGGAAGGTCTGGTTTTTGGAAGAAGAATAGGCCGTCAGATAAAGGAAAACCTGGATCAAATAAAAATGCGGGAAGGGTTTAAACCGAATATCAGCTATCAAAAACAATGGAAAGATAAAGACATAAATGTGATATCGATGATAAATAAGCTTCAAAATATTATGAGCCAATATGTCGGCATTATAAGAAGCAAAGAAGGTCTCTGCACCGCCATTAATGAAATTGATGAGATGAAAAAAGAGGTAGAAGGGGTAAGAGTTGTTCATCCTCAATTCATGGAGCTTAAGAATATGTTGACACTTGCAGGTATGGTGGTTAAAGCAGGATTACTGAGAGAAGAAAGCAGAGGAGCCCATTTCAGGAGTGATTTTCCTGTCTCCGATGATAAAAATTGGCTAAAAAACATTGTCTTTCACGGAGGAACACAAAATGCTTGATTATTTATTGACAGATGATATAATATTGCGTGCATTAAAAGAAGATATGCCAATGGGGGACATCACAACCGAAAGCACTGTCGCAGAAGATGAGACAAGTTTTGCCCGGCTGATTGCAAAAGAGGACATGGTTATAGCAGGCCTCGAGGTTTTTTGCAGAGTGTTTATCCTGCTTGATCCAAATACTTATATTGAGCGTTATGCAGATGATGGGGATAAGGTTAATGCCGGCACGATTATTATGAAATTATCCGGCAACTCCAGGGCAATGCTCAAGGCAGAAAGAACAGCGTTAAACCTGCTTCAGAGAATGTCCGGTATAGCAACAGCCACAAGGAAATTTGCAGATATTCTTGAAGGAACAAAAACTAAAATAGTTGATACAAGAAAAACAGTTCCGGGATTACGTTATCTTGATAAGATGGCAGTCAGGATGGGTGGAGGGACTAATCACAGATTCAGTTTATCGGACGGTGTCCTGATAAAAGACAACCACATACGGGCTTCAGGGGGAATTACCGCGGCTGTAAAAAAGGCAAGAGCCCGGATACCTCATACTGTTAAAATAGAGGTTGAAACTGAATCCCTGGAACAGGTGAAAGAGGCTTTATCAGCGGGTGCAGATATTATTATGCTGGATAATATGACACCTGAAGCCATGGAGGAAGCAGTATTATTTATTAACGGAAGAGCACTTACCGAGGCATCGGGCAACATTGCGGCAGATAATCTGGCAATTGTAGCTAAAACAGGTGTGGATTTAATTTCATCAGGGAGCCTGACACATTCTGTTAAAGCTGCAGACATAAGCCTCAGGTTTGAGTAGAAGAGCAGAAAACACGGAGCATTTACGACAGTTATTGCACTGATTTGACAGTTTTTTCATGTCGGAATATGCAAAATTACCAATTTATATGACAGAAAAACTCTGAAAAATGTCAATAATTGATAGGAAGTTAAGTTGTAATGACGACTTGTGGACAAAATAAGAAAATATCCACAGGGAAAAGACGGTAATACCGCTTGTTTTTTTGATAAAATCTCGATATCCTCATATAGAGCGGGTTTCGGGATTTTTTATTTAATCCACAGGTTTGTGGATATCTGGGGATAACATTGTTAAAACTTCACAGAATAAAGTTTTTAGAATGGGAAAATATAATTTTGTACGCTGAGGTTTATCAACAAGGAGGGATTAGATCATGAGCAGACATAAGGTTATGTCAGAAGATCTGAAACATGAGATTGCCCGTGAACTTGGTGTATATGAAACTGTAAGCAGAGAAGGATGGGGATCAGTATCATCCAGAGATTGCGGTAATATGGTAACAAAGGCGATCGAAATTGCAAATAGGAACTCCGCAGGACAACCGGGGTAGCTGTTGCGGGGTACAGTGAAACCGGATGGATAAACCAAAAGCGTATTTAAATAAAGGGCATGGGATATAATCCCGTGCCCTTTTATCAAATATTCTAAGGCTCCTGCTACTTTTAGCAGGGGATACACCGGTTTCTGCTTCAGTGGCGGGTAGTGTCAGCATTCGTATAAGCGCTCATTGAAACAGTTGACAAAGGGCTTTTGGTGTTGTAGAATATAATCCGTTACACGAAAAGAACCATGGAGAGATGGTCGAGTTGGTTTAAGGCACCGGTCTTGAAAACCGGCGTAGGTGTGAGCCTACCGTGGGTTCGAATCCCACTCTCTCCGCCATATAGATATAAAATATAAATTATGGAGAAGTACCCAAGCAGGTCGAAGGGGACGGTTTGCTAAACCGTTAGGTCGGGTAACTGGCGCCGGGGTTCGAATCCCCGCTTCTCCGCCAAAAGTAAACCATCTAATGATAAAAGATTTTATCATCAGATGGTTTTATTATTGCGAACATTTGACAGAAGGCGGGACAGTAATTGTGGATCCTTTTGTCCAGGGGCTTTCTCGACTCCAGTCATAATATCAATAAACTCAGCTTTTGTCTTCCGCACTATACTGCAAACATTATCCGCATGTATTCCGCCTGCTATAATTACCGGCTTATTTGAAAGTCTGATTATCTGTGAGCAAAACTCTAAGTCCAGTGAGGTACCTTTTTTAAATGAATTATCCGGTACGCGCGAATCTGCAAGCAAAGCAAAAATATTGGTTTTACAAAGCTTTTTTACTACGGTTTCAACATTGGCTGTTCCAAATTGTGCCATACGATCCTCTTTAACAGGAGGAATTGTTTTAATAACACCTATGTCCAGCTTTTTAAGCGCATTGGCAATGATTATGGTATCCTCAAGAGTTTCCTTGTAATGAAGCTGTACAAAAGACGGACGAAGCTCACAGGCCAGCCTGATAACTTTCTCAGGCGTTCCTCCTGTAATAATACTGCTTTTTTGTTCAGGTGCGATTAATTTTATTAAAGCAGATGCTTCAGCTTGTGTAAGATTCCAGGGAACGGGCAAAGGATACCCGGTAACAAAACCCAGTATATCAATGCCAAGACGCATACATAGCCTGACATCATTTTCATTTTTTAATCCGCATATTTTAACCTTAATATTACGCATTAAAAACAATCCCCTGTTCCTTTGCTTACAGTTTTATAAAATGAGTATAAGTTTTCTGCCTGCAGGATTGCAGTTCCTATTAAAACCGCGTCAGCTCCGGCATTAATTGCAGCTCGTACTTCAGACTGAGTTTTTAATGAACTTTCACTTATAAGCAGGGCACCTTCCGGTACATAGGCTGCAAGCAGCTCTGTTGCTGACACTGTTCCGTCATCCTTCTCAAGCTCAAGAATATTGCGGTTGTTTATCCCCACCAGCTTTGCACCAAGCTTTGAAGCAAAGGCCAGTTCTTCCCTTGTCCGGGTTTCAACCAGAGGCTCCAGACCAAGCTTTGATGCTTCTTCATATAGCTTTGTCAGCAAATAAAATGGGAGCATGGAACATATAAGAAGAATTGCATGTGCGCCGGAGTCTCTGGTAATCTTCAAATCATCAATACTTTTAATAAAATCCTTGCGAAGGATAGGGACACTGGTTTCCTCTGCTATACTTTTTAAAAGCACTATTGAACCGCCAAAATTCTTTTGCTCGGTTACAACTGACAGCGCTGGTGCACCTGCTTCAACCAGCTGTTTAGCTATTATCACAGGATCTCTCCCGAAGAGTAAATCGCCATCCCTGGGAGAAATGCATTTTATATCGGGGATTACCGGTATAAAGCCGGCTTTTTTACGCGCAATCAAGGCATCCGAAAATCTGGTGTTCATCTTTAATCTCCTAAAATGAATTAGACATTTCACGCAGCTGTGCCAGCTTTTTTGCAGCCTCGCCGCTGTCTATAAGCTTGTTTGCCAAAGCAATTCCTTCTTCAAAGCCTGAGATTTTGCCTCCTGTTTTTAGAGCGCCTGCTGCATTTAAAACAATGGCATTGCGCCGCGGACCTTTGATTTGGCCAGAGAAAACTCCAGTAATTGTTTCGGCATTTTCCTGGGGAGTACCGGTTTTAATGTCGTCAAGGGTACAGCTTTCCATACCGAAATCCTCGGGCTGAATTTCATATGTAAACATTTCTCCGTCCTTCAATTCTTTTATTCTGGTTTTTCCAATCATTGATATTTCATCAAGGCCATCTAATCCGTATACAAACATGGCATTGGTGTAGCCAAGCTCTTTGGCAACATATGATACAGTGTCAAGAAGCTCGGGCTTATAAACACCCAGTATATGCCTGGTAGCAAAAGCAGGGTTAATCAGTGGACCAATAATAGTATAAAAAATGGTCTTTATACCCAGGTCGGTTTCTGCCGGAAGAACCTTGCACATAACAGGATGGAATAAAGGAGCATAAATAAATGCTATACCAATTTCTTCAATCAGCCTCTCAGCCTGTGCGGGGGTAAGGTTAATATTGACGCCCAAAGCCTCCAAAACATCAGCACTGCCGGATAAGCTCGATATGGAGCGGCTTCCGTGCTTTGCTACAGGTATGCCTGCTGCAGCTGCAACTATTGCTGTTGCGGTAGAGATATTAAATGTACTCAATCCCCCGCCGGTACCGCATGTATCCATCAAATCCTCTTTTACATCGGGCTTAAGAGGGACACAGTTTTCGCGCATGGCTTTTGCAATATAGGCAATTTCCTCTAATGAAGCACCTTTCATGAGAAGGGCTACCTGAAAACCGGCAATCTGTGCATCGCTTATTTCATCGTTCTTAATGGCCTTGATAAGATCAAAAACCTCCTGCTCAGAAAGTTCCTGATGGCTTGTTGTTTTACTTAAAATGCTCTTATACATAGTTTTACCTCCTTAATTTTTTATTTGAAATGCTCAATTGCATTTTTCATACTTTCTACATACTCAATGACCGGCTCGACACAGTCTCTCCCATATTTCGCAATAAGTTTTACTATAGCGCTTCCTACAATTATGCCATCCGATAATTCAGCCAGACTTTTTGCCTGTTGGGGAGTTGAAATGCCGAAGCCAATGGCACAAGGTATATCAGTAATTTTGCGGACTTTATCAATTGTATGTCCAATCTCCGCTGATATATTGCTTCGTACACCTGTAACACCAAGTGAAGATACACAATAGATAAACCCGGTTGCTTCTTTTGCAATTAAGGCTATTCGCTCTTCTGAGGTCGGGGCCAGCATAGATATTAAATCTATCTTATAGTTCATGCAGAGAGTATCCAGTTCATCCTTTTCTTCAAAAGGCATATCCGGAACAATGATACCGTCAATTCCGCATTCGGCGCACCTGGATAAGAAGTTTTCTTTTCCGTAGGTATAAACCGGATTTAAATATGTCATGAACAAAAGCGGAACATCCGTTTTGAGACGGACTCTTTGCACCATGTCAAAAAGCACATCGGTCGTGCATCCGGCTTCTAGTGCGCGTTGATTGGCTTCCTGGATTACCGTGCCTTCTGCTACCGGATCTGAAAAAGGAATACCGATTTCGATAAGATCAGCTCCTGCCTGAGCCATAGCAATAATTAGCTTTTCTGTGGTATCTATATCGGGATCTCCACCTGTAATAAACGGAATAAAAGCCTTTTTACCCTTAAAAGCCTCAGTAATTTTACTCATAAACTGATACCCCCTTGTATCTTGCAATTGATGCCACATCTTTATCTCCGCGTCCTGAAAGGTTAACTACTATAATTTGGTCTTTCAGTAATGGAGCCAGCTTCATTGCATGTGCAACTGCATGGGCACTTTCAATAGCGGGAATGATTCCTTCTGTGCGGGAAAGATATTCAAAGGCATTTACGGCTTCATCATCTGTAACAGGTACGTATTGAGCCCGTCCTGTATCGTAAAGCTGTGCATGCTCGGGACCTATTCCGGGATAATCGAGTCCCGCTGAAATAGAGTAAACCGGTGAAATCTGTCCGTATAGATCCTGACAGAAGTAGGATTTCATGCCATGAAACACACCTACAGTACCGTTGGCTATGGTTGCAGCATTTTTTGAAGTGTTTATACCAAGGCCGGCTGCTTCGCAACCGATTAATTTTACCGATGAATCATTAATAAACTCATAGAAGGCTCCCATAGCATTACTTCCACCCCCTACACAAGCAATAACCACATCAGGCAGCTTTCCCTCAGCAAACAGGATCTGCTCCTTTATTTCTTTACCTATTATCTTTTGAAAATCTCTCACGATAGTCGGAAATGGATGAGGACCCATTACAGAACCCAGCACGTAAAAGGTATCCTTCATGCGGGAAGACCACTCTCGCATAGTTTCATTAACCGCATCTTTAAGAGTCATTGTCCCGCTTGTAACCGGATGGACCTTTGCACCAAGCAACTCCATTCGAAATACGTTCAAAGCCTGCCTTTCAGTATCTTCCCTGCCCATAAAGATTTCACATTCCATATCCAAAAGGGCTGCCACAGTGGCAGTTGCAACCCCGTGCTGTCCTGCTCCCGTTTCGGCAATTACCCGGGTTTTACCCATTCGCCTGGCAAGCAGAACCTGTCCCAGCACATTGTTAATTTTATGAGAGCCTGTATGATTCAAGTCCTCACGTTTCAGATAGATTTTGGCACCACCGAGGTTTCGGGTCATTTTTTCGGCATAGTACAGAAGCGAGGGTCTGCCTGCATAGTTTTTTAGTAAACTGTCTAATTCGTTTATAAAGTCAGGGTCATTCTTAAAGAATTCATAAGCTTCTTCAATTTCCTGAACAGCCTTCATTAATGTCTCAGGTATATATTGGCCGCCATAATTGCCAAATCTTCCTTTTTTCATTCTACACACTCCAAAGCAAATTATATTTTCAGGGTATAAAAAAAGCCTTTATCCTAAAAAAATAGGACAAAAGCTTATACTTCTGCGGTGCCACCTAATTTGATGTAAAACACATCCACTCATTAACGTACTATCATACGCTTTCCTTGATAACGGGTGGAAATCCCGTTGGGCATTACTCGGTTAAAACCTTTCCTACCACCTTTATGAGCCCATTCCATACTACTTCGCCTGTTGCATCTCATCTCCCGCAACTTTCTGTAAAGCTATTAACAGTATGTACTATTCTCAATCAACAGTTTTTCTTTATTTTGTTTTCTTTATGCTACCGCAATTTACTTGTTCTGTCAATTAGGGAATTATTACAAAAGGAAAGTCGTAAATTCATACTATCATAGGCTATATTCTATAAATCACATTTCCCGGAATAAAAACCCGGTACTTTCCCGCTTGCACTATTTATGACATTCACCTGACATTGGACAGCCCGAACAGGCAGAGCAGGAGCTTTTATGATTTTTCTTATCCCGGATAAGCTTTATTAAAACAGCTCCGATTATTACAAATACAATCGCTCCCACTATTATGGAGGGAAGATTATTTATTATAAAGTTTAGCATTGTGCGTTCACTCCTTTCAGACAGTTAAGGGCAGTGGTTTCATATTTATTCTTTCTGAAAATCATATAGAGCATAGCTGCTAAAACAGCCAGTGCAACTGCTGTCCCGATGTTGAAACCGTTACCCCCGAAGAACATTCCCAACTGATATACGATAATTGATACCGAGTATGCAAATACACATAAATAACCAATGGCATACCAGGTCCATTTCGGATTATTCATCTCACGTTTAATAGCACCGATAGCTGCAAAGCATGGAGCGCACAACAGGTTAAACAGCAGGAAGGAGAAGCCTGAAAGAGCTGTAAAATGGGCAGCTATAGGGGATAGACTTTCTATAGCACCTTCTTCAACTAATGCCAGGGCATCGCCACTTACTCCATACAATACACCAAAGACGCCTACGACTTCTTCTTTTGCTACCAGGCCCATTATTGTTGCAACAGCCGACTGCCAGTTACCGAAGCCAAGCGGGGCAAAAACAGGTGCTATTAATCCTCCCAATACTGCCAATATGCTGAGGTTCATATCCTCAACCTGGCCGAAAGATCCTTCAACTATACCAAAGTTGCTTAAGAACCATATTAGTACGCTTGCCGCCAGAATAACTGTTCCGGCACGCTTTATAAAAGACCAGCTCCGGTCTAAGGTTGTTCTTAATACATTCTTAGCTGATGGAATATGGTATGCGGGAAGCTCCATAATGAAAGGAGAAGGTTCCCCGGCAAAGGATTTAGTCTTTTTAAGAATTATTCCGGAAACTAAAACAGACGCAACTCCTATAAAGTATGCTGTAGGGGCAACCCACCATGCTCCGCCGAATAATGCTCCGGCAATAAAACCGACAATAGGCATTTTGGCGCCGCAGGGGATAAAGGATGTTGTCATAATTGTCATTCTGCGTTCTCTTTCATTTTCTATTGTACGGGAGGCCATAATTCCCGGGACAGAGCAACCAGATCCAATCAGCATGGAAATATAAGATTTGCCTGAAAGGCCGAATCTCCTGAATATTCTGTCCATAATAAATGCGACACGGGCCATATATCCGCACTCTTCAAGTATTGACAGCAACAGGAACAAAATAGCCATTTGAGGAACAAATCCCAGGACTGCTCCTACACCGCCGATGATACCGTCTACTATAAGACCTGTAAGCCAGCCTGCTACCCCTATACCTTCCAGCCAGGTGGAAAGGGGTCCGATAATCCATTCTCCAAAGAGAGTGTCATTGGTAAAATCAGTTACGATAGTACCTACCGTTGTTACCGATATATAATACACAATAAACATAACAAGGGCGAAAATAGGTAATGCAAGCCACTTGTTGGTAAGAACAAGGTCAATTTTATCGGAAGTGTTAAGCTTTGATTTATTCTTTTTCTCAACGAATATGTCTATAAGTTTGCTGATATATGCATATCGCTGATTGGTTATGATGCTCTCAGCATCATCGTCAAGCTCTTTTTCACACTCAGTTATATGCTCCTCAATATGTTCCATTGTTTCAGAATCAAGGTTCAGTTCGTCTATTATCTTTTTATCCCGTTCAAATAATTTAATTGAATACCAGCGGCCTCGTCCTTCTTCTACTTTGCCTTCAATTGCTTCTTCAATATGGGCAAGAGCATGCTCAACAGCACCGTCAAATGCATGTTTAGGCTCAATTGCTTTTTTAGCCCTGGCAAGCCTGGCTGCTTTTTCGGCTACCTCTTTTGACCCGATGCCTTTTAATGCTGATACCTCTACAACTTCGCATCCTAAAGCTTTGGCTATCTTGTCTGCATGAATAATATCGCCGTTTTTTCTAACAATATCAATCATATTAATGGCAACAACCATCGGAATCCCTAATTCAGCCAGCTGGGTTGTTAAATAGAGGTTTCTTTCAAGATTTGTACCGTCTACTATATTGATAATTGCGTCAGGCTTTTCATTAATCAGATAATTACGGGCAACAACCTCTTCCATGCTATAAGGGGAAAGAGAGTATATGCCGGGAAGATCCTGTATAATTACATCCGGGTTTCCCTTTAATTTACCTTCCTTTTTTTCGACCGTAACTCCCGGCCAGTTACCTACATATTGATTACTGCCCGTTAAATCATTAAACATTGTTGTTTTTCCGGAATTGGGATTACCGGCTAATGCGATTCTTAACTCCATATTTACCTCATTTACTTCCATTGTGATTGGGTTAGTCACATCTAACTTCCGTATAAAAATTTTTACTCTTCGACTTCTATTAATTCTGCATCGCTCTTTCTTATTGCAAGTTCATAGCCAAGAACGTTTATTTCAATAGGATCGCCTAATGGTGCCTCTTTTCGTAAATAAACTTCTGCACCCCTGGTTATGCCCATATCCATAAACCTTCTCTTTAAAGCTCCGGTTCCGTGTATCTTTTTTATTTTAGCTGTTTTGCCGATTTCTATATCGCGAAGTGTTTTCATTGATGCTTCCTCCTGCTAAACCATAATCCGGTTTGCCATGCTCTTGTCAAGCGCAATACGGCTGTTCTTTATTGAGAGTATCATATTGCCGTTAAGCTCGCTTATGACAGTGACAGGCACACCGGCAACGAAGCCAAGCCTTTCCAGATGCCGGCGGATTTCATCCTTCCCCGTGATTCTTTTAATGTAAGTAGTTTCACCTGTAACAGCCATACTAAGCGGCATATGTATCCCTCCTTATCAGAGTTAGTTACGTCTAACTTATGCTTCAAATTAAGTTTAATGCGTCTAACTCAATATGTCAATATGTTATTTCCAATTATTAAATAAAAATATTCAGTCTGCACCAAAAAAGTAAGCAAACTTGATAAATATGTTCACGAATGTTACCATTTGTATAAGCGACCTTGCCTGTGAACAAAAAAGGCCGGGAAATTTATAATTATGTTGTATAATATATTAAGAGAAAGGAGCGGGACAATGCAGGTAAACGAATCTATTGAGAATTATCTGGAAATGATACTCATTTTACAGAAAAAGAAGGGTTATGCCCGCTCAATTGATATCGCTACAGAGCTCGGTGTTACTAAGCCGAGTGTCAGCCATGCAATGAAGCTGCTCCGTGAGAATAAATATATTGTAATGAAGCCTGATGGATATATAACTCTGACAGGGTCCGGAGCGGAAATAGCTGAACGGATGTATGAAAGGCACAGTAAGATTGCCAAATTTCTTATGTCTCTTGGGGTTGACGAAGAGACTGCCTTTAATGATGCCTGTAAAATTGAGCACGATATAAGTGACCAAAGCTTTGAAGCTATCTGCAGGCATATAAAATAAGAATTTTAAGTGTATTTGTTTAATCTTCCTTTACTTTTCTGCTTCCAGTCGCAAATTCCTGCGCGCTGTATCGCACCAAAGAGATTTGCCTTAAGGTGGCGATTTTCTTTAGACAACTCTTTGATTAATTCTTTTATGTTCTGGCGCTTTGTAACACCGTCCGCCGGACATCCGCTGCTTACAGGATTAAGTTTCAGGCTTTTTACAGCTTCATGGATAAGCTTCTCCTCAATATAAATCATGGGACGTATCAATGTGATATTTCTGCGATTCAGATATGTGACCGGAGAAAAGGTGTGGATCCGGCCCTCATAAATCTGGGACATCAAGAAAGTTTCAACTGCATCATCCATATGGTGGGCGAAAGCGGCTTTGTTACAGCCCAGCTTAACTGCTGTGCTATATAGAGCCCCTCTTTTCATATTGGCGCATAGCGAACAGGGGCTTTGCTCATTTCTGGCTTCAAAAACCACCTGAGATATGTATGTTTTCTCTATATGATAATTTACTCCGGCATAATTATAAAACCTTAAAAGAGAATCTCTGTTGAAGTTTTCAAAACCTAAGTCTATTGTAATGGCTACAATCTCAAACTTTTGGGGTAAAAATCTCTGCAGTTGCTTTAATCCTAGCAAAAGGAGCTGACTGTCCTTTCCGCCTGACACACCCACGGCTATCTTATCGCCGTCACTTATCATATGGTAGTCTTCTATAGCCTTACGCATCCGCGATAGTATTTTTTGAAGCATCAAACTTTCCAGCCTTTCGTTTGCTTGCGGCGGTTAATTAAATATTTTACCAATTATGACGAACAAATGATGTTCATTTGCAATAAAGCAAGTTTATTATATGTTAAAACCTGATCAATACGCAACAAAATGATCTGTATTGCTCTAAACAGGGCTTTATGCTATTATTGGCGTATGCTTCGGATACACTATTAAAACTTAGGAGAAACATATGTGGCAAAGATTTAAAGCACTAAAAATAGTTCAATCATTTTATATTCTAAAGGGGAATACAAGGACCTCGGTAATCTGTGAACCATTATGGGGAATCCCGTATACAATTTTTATTTTTTATTTCAGTCTGTACCTTATGGAGATGGGAATAACAGAACAGCAGCTTGGAATAATCACAGCAGTGGGGTTTTTATCCGGTGCATTTTTTTCATTCTTTGCAGGGAGCATTACAGACTTTTTGGGCAGGAAAAAGACTTGTCTTATTTTTGATCTGATAGGATGGTCTTTTGCATTGTTTTTGTTTCTTATTTCCAGAAGCCTCACAATGTTTATAATAGCTACGATTGTTAATAATGTTACGAAGGTTACCGGGGTATCATGGAACCTTATGGTAATTGAAGATGCTGACTCAGAGCAGCGCAAATCAGCGTATAACCTATTGAATATTATAAATATATCCCTGGGAATCATTACTCCCATAGGTGGACTGGTAGTAGCCAGATATGGCATTGTAAGAGCAGAACGATATTTTATAATATTTGCAATGTTGAGTATGACAGCAATGTTTTTTATACGAAACAGTAAATATGTCGAAACAAAGGTTGGTCAACAGATTCTTAATGAGCACAAAAATTTTAATTTTAAAGAACGGCTGAAAAAAGGAATATATAAGGGCACATTTAAGCAGCTTTCCTCGAACAAGCGGCTGAGGATAGCTATGGCCGTGCAGATACTGTTTAATCTGATAATACCACTAGGTGCATATAACAGCATGTATTTTCTTCCTTACATGACCGATTATTTGGGAATAGATAAAGCTGCAGCATCAATTCTGGGCGGTGTGTACGCTGGAGTTATGCTTTTTGTGTTTTTGTTTATAACGCCAAATACAGCAAGAAAGAATATACCTGCATCTATACTGACAGGATTGTTTCTTCAGACAGCTGCATTTTTCTGGATCACAATGCTTCCGCATGGTATGATGATTTACGCAGTATTAGCAGTAGGAATTTATTCTTTTGGTCACGGAATATTTATGCCTTTTTTCAGCACTTTGCTGGCAGATATTTCGGAGGGCAAGGAACGGGCAGGTATTTACTCGCTTCTTAATACCGTTACAGCAATTGTAAGCGCAATTATCGGAAGTGTTTCAGGTTTTATTTATGCGGCGGATCCCCGTTATGTTTTTTATCTGACAGCTTTCATCACAGCACTCTGCTTTATTGGAATGATTATGTTTATTACATATGATAAAAAGCAAAGAAGCGCTAAGAATGGAACAAAACAGCTCATTGAGGGTGAATAACGGCTATTATAGAAGTAAATTGTTATAAAATTAGTGCTTGAAATACCTTACTAAACAATGTATAATAAACACTGCTGCGAAAAAGTGCAGATATAATAAAAACTTTATACTTCGAGGTGTAGCGCAGTTGGTAGCGCGCTTGGTTTGGGACCAAGATGCCGGGGGTTCAAGTCCTCTCACCTCGACCAAATTTTTAGGGGGTTTTACCCCCTATTTTTATGTCTGCTGTACTTATTGGCTTTTTGATCCTAAACTCCCGGAAAATAATA
>JAAYTR010000112.1 GCA_012523685.1 Clostridiaceae bacterium
TGAGATCAGAAACGATCTTGTAATTGTTAACAAGGGACAAGTGAAAGCTTTTAGAAATACCGTAGATGGCAAAGAACAGATTCTATATATTTTCTCCGAAGGGGATTTTTTCGGAGAAAAAAATCTTCTGAGAGACCAGGCGTCAAATTATGGGGTGGAAGCCCTGGAAGAGACACATATCTGTATCATACATAAAGATGATTTTCAGAAGCTGGTTAAGGAATATCCGGATATCGGTCTAAAGGTAATGGAGGTATTATGTGAAAGGCTGGATCGTCTGGAAAACACAATCGAAACAATGGGAACCCGTACTGTTGGTGCGAGGGTAAGTTCTGTTCTGCTTGAATTTGCCGATAAATATGGAAAATCAAGCCCCCAGGGGACTATAATAGATCTGCCTTTAAGCCGTGAGGGAATCGCAAATTATATTGGACTCACAAGGGAAACCGTAAGTAGAAAAATGAGTTCAATGCAGGATGAAGGCCTGATTGAAATGATAGGGAATAAAAAAGTATTACTCCTGAATCGGCCGGCTCTGGAAAAATCAATAGAATAAGTCAACTTTGCGTATTAAAACAAATCTTATGAAAATCGTGAACCCGGTCACAGATTACGATTTATTATTGGTATATCTTGAAATAAACATAGTAATATTGTTTAAATAAATCCTAAGATAAGCCAGACTAGGTTTAGGCTTTTTTTTGGCTTATTCTTAAGGGGGATGTATATGTCCAGAGTTATAGATATAAATAAATCAGTCTACGAATTAATTAAAGAATATCCTGAAATAGCTGATATTATGAAAAGTGTGGGGTTTGTGAGTATAACTGATCCTTTGATGGTAAATACAGTAGGAAGGTATATGACTATTCCAAAAGGAGCATTAATGAAAAAAATCAATCTGGATACAGTCATAAAAGAGTTTGAAGCTAACGGCTTCACAATAATAAGAGGAGGTACCGAACATGAGTGAACTGATTAATAATCGTGAGCACCGGCAAAAAGTTTTAAAGGAGATTATCAAGGAGCTTCATAACGGAAAGGCTGTAGATGATGTGAAAGCAAGATTCGCAGAATTGATAGAGGGAGTATCAACTGCCGAAATCTCAGAGATGGAGGCTGCATTGATAGCCGAGGGAATGCCTGTGGAAGAAATCCAGCGGCTCTGTGATGTTCATGCCGAAGTATTCAAAGGCTCAATAGAAGAGATCCACAGAGTTCAAAGACCTGAGGAGATTCCGGGGCATCCTGTTCACACTTTTAAGAAGGAAAACGAAGCAGTGGCCAGGCTTATCGAGGAAATCCAGACAGATATTTATGCCTATAAATCCGATGCATCAAAAAAGAATGCCCGGAAAATTCTCAATGGATTTGAAATGTTGAATGAAATAGATAAGCATTATTTGCGAAAAGAAAACCTCCTGTTCCCGTTCATGGAAAAGTACGGAATTACTGCCCCGCCAAAAGTTATGTGGGGGGTTGACGATGAAATTCGTGCCGAGATTAAGGAAGTCATAGAAATCTTGAAGTCTGCATCGGCTGATAAAGAGCAGCTTATTCAAAAAGCTGAAGCAGCGTTAGTTCGTGTTAATGAAATGATTTATAAAGAAGAAAATATTCTGTTTCCTCTGGTACTGGATACCTTGTCAGAGGATGAGTGGCTTAAAATACAACAAGAAAGCAAGGAATTCGGTTATACACTTTACAAGCCTAAGAATAAATGGAAGCCCGAGAGGGTGGACATAGAGGGAAAGATACTGGATCAGGGTGAGGAACCTTCGAATGACGGATATATTGAATTTGACGCCGGATTCATGTCTCCTGAAGAAGTAAATGCTGTATTAAATACAGTTCCTTTTGATATGACATTTGTTGATAAGGATGGTGCTGTCAAATATTTTACCATGGGCAAGGAAAGAATTTTCCCACGCCCCAAGACTGTAATAGGCAGGCAGGTAAGTAATTGCCACCCGCCGGCAAGCGTGCACGTAGTCGAGAAAATTGTTGAAGATCTTAAGTCGGGCAAAAAAGACCATGAAGACTTCTGGATCCGTATGGGACCAAGATATGTATTAATTCGATATTTTGCGGTGAGAAACTCTAAAGGGGAATACCTTGGTACTCTGGAA
>JAAYTR010000113.1 GCA_012523685.1 Clostridiaceae bacterium
CCGAAAAGCTTCTGCTTCAGCCATGCCATTTCAGCCTTGAGATTATCATTCTCCTGTTGCTTCTGGGAAATGGTTTCATTCAGATTTTTAATGGTCGTATTCAGTTGTGATATCAAATCCTTAAGCTCTGAAAGCTGGATATCTTTACTGCTTTTTGCCATGCTTTTGCTCCTTGTTTTACTATAAACAGTATACCACAAAATCGGCGAAAAAACTAGTAAAATCAACGGTTTCAAGCAGTTCGGAGCGCCTTTGGTTGTTCGATTTCAAGACCTGACATCAGCCAGTCGAATTGCTGCCATGTGATCGGTTTTACCTCAGAACTGTTACGGGGCCAGCGGTATTTTCCATGCACGACATCCAGTCTTTTGTATAGAAGAACATACCCATCCGGCTCTCGTAAAAGGACTTTGATACGGTCACATCTTTTTCCGCAGAAAAGATAAATGGCATTCCCGGCCGGTTCTGTCTGCAGTTGTTTTAGTATGATGGAACACAGACCATCGATTGACTTTCGCATATCCGTATAGCCGGTCACAATATAAATGTTGTCTGCAACGGAAATATCACCAAGCATGGGAAGCACCTCCCATACACTGGATAGCACACCGGATGAGGTTTTGATCTGCGCCATTGAAAAGACGAAGTGTAACATTTCCGGCCACCAATTCGGCAGCAACGGAAGGGGTAGATGCCTCGGCTAGGGGGCGAGTGTTTTGCTCTATTACGGAACCAGACATATCCTCGCTTACTAAATTTACCTTAACGACATCCTGTACGACGACTGCTCCTTCGGACTTACTCCTGGAATCAGGTATGGTATAACCGGCTTTGCGAAGTTTGCTGACCCAGTTATAGAAAGTACCAACATTAATATCCTGTCGTTGGCACCACTGATAATCGGAAAGACCGCTTTGGCGACATTCCATGATGAGTTTCATCTGCTCATCTTTTCTAACAATTCTTTTTGGCATAATGCTTGGCTCCTTTGGATAGAGTGAAACACTTGCGTCTAGCCTTCCAAATGGAGTAAAACGCTTGCGTTCCCTACCAATCATTATAAGAAAAGCAGTGGATGGATGGAATCCACCCCGAAATTAGGTGCTTACGTTTTTTTCATAATAATAGAGATCTTTAATTTTTATCAAATAAAAGACCCCCATTTAATAATCTAGTATAATCCAACTTTAACCATTTATGTATCGCCTTAAGTTAGCAACTTTATCCAATTTCTCCCACGGAATGTCTAAATCATTTCTACCAAAATGTCCATATGCAGATGTTTGCTTATAAATAGGGCGTCGTAAACTTAACATTTTTATAATCCCTGCTGGTCTTAAATCAAAGTTCTCACGAACGATTTCCACCAGCTTCTCATCACTAATTTTTCCGGTTCCGAAAGTATCCACCATAACGGAGGTAGGCTGTGCCACACCGATTGCATAGGACAACTGAATCTCACATTTGTCAGCCAAGCCTGCTGCAACAATATTTTTTGCAACGTAACGTGCCGCATATGCTGCACTTCTGTCCACCTTGGTACAGTCCTTACCTGAGAACGCACCGCCACCGTGACGTGCATATCCACCGTAGGTATCTACAATAATCTTACGCCCAGTCAAACCACTGTCTCCATTGGGACCACCGATTACAAAACGTCCGGTAGGATTGATAAAGAACTTGGTGTCTACATCAATCATCTCCTTTGGTAAAATCGGATCAAATACATATTTCTTGATATCTGCATGAATCTGCTTCTGGGTTACTTTCTCATCATGCTGGGTGGAAAGAACAACTGCCTCCAAACGTAATGGCTTGCCGTTCTCATCATATTCTACCGATACCTGACTCTTTCCATCGGGTCTTAAATAGGTAAGCGTACCCTCCTTGCGAACCTTGGTAAGCTGCAAGGTCAATTTATGTGCAAGAGAAATGGGATAAGGCATAAACTCTTCGGTCTCATTACTTGCATATCCGAACATCATACCCTGATCTCCAGCACCAATGTTTTCAATCTGCCCATCGCTCATTTCGTCTTCTTTTGCTTCCAAAGCCTTATCAACACCCATTGCAATATCAGTAGACTGCTTGTCCAAAGATACCATAACTGCACAAGTATTACCGTCAAAGCCCTTTTCAGACGAATCATATCCGATATCGGTTACGGTTTTACGCACAATTGCAGGAATATCAATGTTCGCTTTGGTGGTAATCTCACCCATTACCAATACAAATCCGGTACTGGTACAAGTCTCACATGCAACCCTACTGTACGGATCCTGTTCCATTAATGCATCCAATATAGCATCAGATATAGCATCACACATTTTATCTGGATGTCCTTCTGTTACTGATTCAGACGTAAATAATTTCTTTTCCACTTTATTTCTCCTTGTTTATATCCTATACATTATCAACAATACAAGTCTAAAATATTGTTGATATTATCTTCTAAACGAAGCTATTGCTTCTCCTAACGAGCATATTCCATTTCTAATATCATCCAATTCTGAATTAGTATAATTCAATCTTAATGTTGAATTCGGATTTTCTTCATTACTTATATAAAAAGGGGCTCCTGGAACAAATGCAACATTTTTCTTATTAGCAATATCAAAAAGTTTCATAACATCAATATCACTTGGCAATTCCATCCATAAAAACATGCCACCATCTGGTTCCGTATACTTTATATCACTTGGAATATACTCTTTAATCATTTCTATCATGTAATCTCTTCTTACTTTATACTCTTCTCTTATTTTATTAATATGTCGATCTATATCGCAATCCATCAAATATTGATACAATATTCTTTGGCTAAAATAATTAGTATGTAGATCAGATGCTTGTTTCATAGTAATAATTTTATCTATAATTTCTTTATCTGCACAAACCCATCCCAATCTCATCGCTGGAGCAAATATTTTAGAAAACGACCCAAGCGAGATACATTGCGCGCCTAAAAGTTTCTTCATAGTTACGTGTGGTCTATCATAAAATGTTAGCTCTCCATACGGATTATCATCGATCATAATTGTATTACTTGTTCTTATAATTTCTGACAAAGCTGTTCTATTTTGATTTGAATAACTAATCCCAGTTGGATTATGATAATTAGTTACTGCATAAAATAACTTGGGCTTAAATTCATTTATTTTTTTTTCAAACTCATGTAAATCAACGCCATCATCTTGTATTCCTACAGTTACAAAATCAGGTTCGTACATAGAAAAACTTTGTATAGCTCCCAAATAGCCCGGACGTTCTAACATAACATTATCTCTCACATCCAAAAAGACTTTTGCAATTAAATCCAATGCCTGTTGAGAGCCGTTAGTAATCACTATATTATCAGCTGTAATACCACAATCTGAATAATATCGATTTGCAATATACTCTCTTAACGGAACATAACCTTCAGTTGTACTATATTGTAATACCTTTTCACCTTCAGAAGATAATACTTTATTCGTTGCTTGCATAATATCGTCTACCGGGAAAAAATTAGGATTCGGTAATCCCCCCGCAAATGATATAATCTCTGGTTTCTCAGTTACCTTTAATATTTCCCTAACAAATGATTTTGGAACTCTATTCACCCTACTTGAATATAAATTTTTTGCCATTAATAAA
>JAAYTR010000009.1 GCA_012523685.1 Clostridiaceae bacterium
ATATTTTATAATATCTGCTTTGCCTGTTTCATCACTTGATTCACTTACTAACCGCAAAAGATCCTTCTCTGATGCATCCAGACCCGTTGTGTTCTGATTATCTGTCAGCCGGAAGATTATACTCCTGTAATTCTCCTCCAAAATAAATTCAGGCTCAACAATGCCCTTTGATGCTAAACCGAAAAGTCCTGCGAGTACTCCTCTTGCTCCGGTTTTGCCGCTGATGAGCAGATATGCCTCCTGTGGGGTTATTTGCGGAATATCCTTTAATTCAAAAACAGCTGTTTCTTTATTCTTCCGAAGCTCCTTTTGCGCTCTGTATATAGTTAACAGGCCGGAAAGCGATGCAAGAAGCGATATAATTGTTGTGAGTATTTTTGTTCTTTGCTTCATTTTCTCTTTCCATGCCAGTTTACCGGCTTCTTTCGCTGCATTTTCCCTTGCTTTTAACAGATTACTTTTATCACTGTCAGAGTATTCTTTTTCTTCTTGAATCACTGTTTCGAAATAGTCATCGGAATCCGTTATCTGAGCATTCTTTATCAGGTTTTCAGGAAACACAATCCTTGCTTCAACATATTCCCCCGGCACTGTGTTCGGAATATTATACTTGACTTTTCTTCCGTCCAAAACTCTTTTTTGACCCACAAGCACACCGTGCAAAAAGGGTTTTACTCTTGCAGCATCAGTATATTTGGGAAGCTGTATCTCAATGTCAATATTGGAAGCATAACCGTTCCAATCCTCTAAAATAAAAGTTCTGTCAAACAGAGCAATATCCCCATAACGTTTAACGGAATTTTTTATATTATAATTTACTATAACTGTACCTTGCTGTTTTTTAAAAGTTCCATATACTTTAAGTCTTACAAGGTTGTTCTCCTGTGAAACACTGTAGGTACCGTTAAAAACGTTAGCATCCCATTGTCCCGCTGCTAATTGTTCACATTCTATAAGCTCATCCCTGATTAGAATTTTAACTTTTTTTATTTCAATCTCTTCATCTTCCTGCTTATCAATAAGAATCACTGCATTGTTGTTATTACCAAGAGAGCTGTATTTCACTTTTTCTGTTATATTAATATCACCGTTATCAGCGATTTTGGCAACCACCTCATAATCAGATATACGATATCCATATTGTGGTTGAGCAAAGCAAAAAACAGACAGTGAAAATATTATTATTACCGGAACAGTCATCAGCGAAAGAATCTTTATTAACTTAATCTTCACTTTATGATGCCTCTCTTTAAACTTTATTTCAAACCGGACATTTAACGGGTATGAATATTTCCAGCAATTAAGGCTTTAAGTTCCCGAAAGAATAATTTGTAGTCAACAAATAGCATCGTAGGTGCTATTATGGCAGCTCTGTACCGATAATAGGTATCGGGTACATCTTCACAGATCAACGCATTAATAAGTCCGTATGAAACAATAAAAGCCAATACTCCTATGAGATATGGATCCCACCTGATAAATGCATACATTATGCCGAAAACCGAAATCACCAGGCCCAAATACCACAGCAGCATTTCAATCTTTACTATAATTATTGCCATTGTATTTGCGGCAATATCAGTTATATAAGGAACATCTTCAAGATGCGGTTTAGTAAGAAAACCATTAATGGAGGCGGCAATATCCTTTTCCATGATGGTATTAAAGATTGAACTCAACTCTTCGTCTAAATCCTCATCCCCGCTTTTACTCCTGTCCATGGACAAGGCATGATAATCACGCATGTTTTTCCTGACTGTGGTAAAGTTAATAAGCAGGCTGCAGGCAAGAACAATAAAGCAAAATATCAAAGCCAGTTTTCGTTCAGTTTTTATATAATAAAGCATTAAATAAATAAACAGCGCACCACTTAAAGTGTAAAGCATGTATATTCTGAGAAGCGTGCTTAGCCATATCAGAATACAAATTCCAATAATGAACAAGCCTTGCTTAATAGCAGATAATCTCCTGTCCATGATTACCTTTAACGCCATATACCAGATTACAACAATAAAAAAGAAAATCAGTGATTCTTTCCTTGTATCAGCAGTCCAGACAATCATGCTGGGTATAAACATGTATATTGTTCCTGTTAAAAATGATCTTCTGTCTTTGAACTTAAGCTCCCGTGCTATAGCCGTAATATAAAATCCCGTCAGTATAGATACAAAAGAGTTAACAAATGATGCGGCATACCGGTTTACACCAAATACGGCATATTGGATTCCAATTAAAACAGTATACCAGGTATACTCATAATCCAACTTCCAAACCGGTATACCCGATCTTAACTGATCAGCTATATCTATTGCCACCTGATGGTATATCAGTCCATCAGTCCCGGAATACTCCGTTCCATTTGAATATATAACAAAAGTAAAGATGAAACGAATTACCAATGCCAGTTCAGCTAAAACAATAAACCGAATTCTATTTGGTCTACCTTTAAATATGAGCATTCCAACAATGGCCGTAACAGCCATCAGAAATAGCATCCACAATATTTTTTCAAGCATAGCACATGCACTAACCTTTAGCTCCGATTTTCACACATGGTCTTAATGATGAAACAGTCTCAGCCCCGTAAAACACATTACCATATTGTATGTATTACAGGCATTGATAACCTCTTCATCCCGCAATGAACCGCCGGGTTGCGCAATATACTTTACTCTGCTGGCTGCTGCCCTGTCAATATTGTCTCTAAAGGGGAAGAAAGCATCAGAAGACAGGGATATCCCGTCGAAGCTCTTAATCCACTGAGCCTTTTCTTCTGCTGTAAGCTTTTCGGGAACAACATCAAACAGCTCTTCCCATGCCTTTAACTCCATTTCAGTAATATCATCTCTTAGATAAAGATCAATAGCATTGTCTTTAACCGGATTCTTTAAGCCCTCTTTAAACTTCATTCCAAGTACCTTTGGATGTTGGCGGAGCATCCAGGAATCAGCCTTGCCGGCAGCAAGTCTTGTGCAATGTATACGGGACTGCTGGCCCGCTCCGCAACCTATAACCTGGCCGTCATATGCAAAGCAAACCGAGTTTGACTGTGTATATTTCAATGTTATAGTAGCAATCAGAAGATCTCTTATTCCTTCGGGTGTAATTCCCTTATTTTCGGTCACAATCTGATTAAAACTGTCCTTACTTATAACAGCGTTGTTTCGAAATTGCTCCAGAGTTATGCCGAAGATCTCGCGGCTTTCAATTTCTTCAGCTGAATAGTCTGGATCCATTTTCATTATGACATATCCGCCCTTTTTCTTGTTCTTAAGAATCTCCAGGGCTTCCCCATCATAACCGGGCGCGATAATTCCGTCTGAAACCTCATTAGAAAGAAGCTTTGCAGTATCGACATCCACCTTGTCGCTGATGGCAATAAAATCTCCGAATGAAGAAACCCGATCTGCTCCTCTCGCTCTGGCATAAGCAGTTGCTACGGGAGAAATATCCATTCCTTCAATATGATAAGCTTTTTTAAGCACGTCACTCAGAGGATTAGCCACAGCTGCGCCGGCAGGACTTACATGTTTAAATGATGTAGCGGCGGGAAGTCCCGTTGCCTCTTTTAATTCCTTAACCAATTGCCATGCATTAAGTGCATCAGCGAAATTTATATAACTGGGATTTCCGTTTAAAATTGAAAATGGTAACTCACCGTTTTTGATATAGACTCTTGACGGCTTCTGATGTGGATTACAACCGTATTTAATACTTAATTCGCGCATGTTAAATCCTCCGAAAACTAATTATATATTATGTTTATTTTTAATTTTAATCTCAACTTTGCCGGTCTTAATGTCTATAGTTTTAACCAGAAGCGAAATAATGTTATCCTGATTCAGAATGTCCCAATAAAATGCCAAAGCAGAATCTGCGCTGTCCTGTACAGGCATGAGGTAAGGCTCGCCTTTAAATGATGGCAGAACATCTCCATCGCATTCATAAGTATGAATGCAGTGGCCAAATCCCTTAATGGGTTTTTCGTAATTATAAAAATTTCTTATACAGGTATCAGCTTTACCTTCAAATGTTTTGAGAATTGATATACTGTATGCGTTTCTGCCACCCAACTCCATAATGCCCGTTATTCTGGGAGTGTAATTTGGGGCATCCGGCTCGAATGAACGAGTCATCAAAGCTGCCTCAACGCTTTTCCCGGAACTGATATAATCAAAAACAGTATCTGTCTGGTCACCGTTAGATACTATATGACAATTCCCAATACTTTTTACAGGGTAATAGATTATGAGTGACGGGTCTGTAACCTTGCTTTCATCATTAGCGCGGGTTCTGACAAAACCGTTTTCTTCAACAAATACTCTGTTTCTGCTGTTCTCACTGCGGCCCATTATCCAATAAATCTGAAAG
The DNA here is from genome assembly GCA_012523685.1 of Clostridiaceae bacterium. Classification (GTDB taxonomy): domain Bacteria; phylum Bacillota; class Clostridia; order DSM-8532; family DSM-8532; genus DTU059. Next base: position 4,372 of record JAAYTR010000009.1, read on the forward strand.
AGTTTCGTTCCGTCTTCTGATAGCCCCAGTACCATTCCCCGGCCGGGATAAACATTATTTTTCAGCTTTTCAACATTATCCTGCGCTATTTTTTTTAACATCAGTGCGCTACATCCTTTCAATCTGTCTACTGGTTTAATTTGAACATATACATTTTATATGAATTATTATACAGCAACAAGAGTTAAACACACCAAAAAAAGCGCCATCCTTCCGATGGCATTATATAATTTTTTCTATAAACAATTAATTTATATATAACATTCCTTTTTGTATTTTCTTAGAAACCTCTTCTCCCTTAATTAATGACAGCAGGGTATAAGCAAAAGCAAGTGAGGTCGCAGGCCCTTTTGAAGTTATAAAGTTTTTGTCAACAACTACATCATCATTTGAAATTATGGCACCTTTCAAATCATCTTCACATCCCGGGTAGCATGTAGCTTTAATGCCATGGAAAAATCCCATTTTCCCTGGGATTGTCGGTCCTGCGCAAATAGAAGCAAGTAATCCATTCTGTTCTTTATGCTTCAATAACATACCCTGTAGTACTTTAGATTCTGAAAGCTTTTGTACCCCCTTGCTCCCTCCGGGAATAACAATCATATCCTCCGACATAATTTTAAGCTCTTCTATGGTCTTGTCAGCTACAACAGGGATATCATGTGCGCTTAATATAATTTTATCATTCTTTATTGAGACCATAATGGTTTCTACACCACCACGTCTCAGAACGTCAACTACCGTTAAAGCCTCAATTTCCTCAAAGCCGTCAGCCAGCATAACATAAACTTTCATAACTATACCCTCCTGTTTTATTGTTTATTTTTATTATAGCCCATAGGACATAAACCTAAAAGCCTGATATAATATAATTATCTATGATACTAAGAGGGAGTAGGATGTTTTATGGCAAATTATAAATTAAAGATTGTCGATAACAACAGAAAACCGAAAAATGGTGGGCCTCAATTTTCATTATCGTACAGCCCGGATAATAAAAGATCTGGTGTAAATACCAGCTATGAAATATTATCATTGCTTAAAGAAGATAATGATATTGTATTAGAAGTAGACACAGGGCTTACTGTTCAATCCCAAAAAAGCAACAAATTTATTCCCGAAGATTTTATCTCAGAAATCAGAAAAATGAATCTTGAGTATTCCTATAAAAAGAGCCAATCCCAAAAGCAGGACTTTTTTTCAAATCTGTTTGGACTTAAGAGAACTGAAGAAGAACATGTTATAACAGTTTATGTTCCTGATAATGTCTGGAAGGATGAAGCTTTTAAAAGCATTATCCCTGATTGCGGTGTAAGATACTATATTATGAAAGATGCCGGTGAACCGCGTAAGGTATTGGATGAAATGAACCTTTTGATGGACAGTGAGAAGAATAATTACTTTTTATATGTGATTTACGATGCATCGGATTTTAATCAAATGGGTATTTCAAGTAGTCAATACGGGTATGACGATATTAAAAAAACTCTTGGAATAGTATGAATTTGATACCCGGATTACCAAATATTTAATTATCTTCTATTTTTAAATTTATTGTTGTATAATGTAATTAGATGAAGGTTTCATCTTTCAATATATAATTTAAGGGGATGAAAATAATGAGTCCGGCTATTAAACAAGGCTTTTACACAAAAGTACTGAAAATTGCGCTTATTGTTCCTGTTCTGGTGGCAATTGCCGTTGGCCTGATAATGGGAAATCTTTTTGCAAGAGCTGCTATTGTCTCTATTATTATCTCAGGTCTATTATTCAGGTTATGGCGGCATAGACATAACAGGGACACTGAATATGATGAAGTAGGTTATTGGAGTGGTCTTGATGACTTTGAACTTGGTATAGATTTAGATTGCTTTAATGATTTAGAATTATCAGATGATGACCTTGATATATTTCCCGGTGACTATTATGATGGCAGACCTATTTAATCTCCGTTTTTAGGATACAATACAAAAAAGAGAGCAAATGCTCTCTTTTTTTCTTGATTAAAATACTATTTAATTTCAACTGTTGCGCCTGCTTCTTTAAACTTTTCAGCAATAGCAGTTGCTTCTTCCTTGGAAAGGCCTTCCTTGATTGTGTTGGGAACATTTTCTGTAACTTCCTTAGCTTCCTTAAGACCCAGAGATGTAATTTCGCGTACAACCTTGATAACCTTAATTTTTTCAGCACCGGTTTCCTTAAGAACAACAGAGAATTCTGTCTGCTCTTCAGCAGGTCCGGCAGCAGGTCCGGCAGCAGGTCCGGCAGCAACTGCAACAGGTGCTGCTGATACGCCAAATTCTTCTTCGATAGCTTTTACAAGATCCCTGAGTTCAAGGATTGTTAAAGTTTTGATTTCTTCAATAAACTTTGTAATTTTTTCACTCATTATAATATCCTCCATTACAATAAAATTTTACTTCAATTTCATCATTAATTATGCTTCTGCATCAGCGGATTGCTCCTGTTTGTCGGCAATAGCGTTAAGAGCAACAGCAAGACCATATAGTGAACCTTGGAGACTTCCGATAAGTCTTCCCAGCAGTTCTTCTTTTGATGGTGTAGAAGCTAGTTCCTGAACTCCGGCAACATCAATTATATTACCTTCAACCATACCGCCCTTTATCTCAAGTTTGTTATAGTCTTTGGCATATTTGGCAAGAACCTTTGATGGAGCAACGGCATCAGTTGTACTGATCGCAATAGCTGTAGGTCCTGAAAGGTATTGTTTGATTCCTTCTAAATCAGTATCCTTCACAGCAAAGCTGATAATAGAGTTCTTGATAACCTTATATTCAACACCTGCTTCACGCAATGCTTTACGGAGTTTGGTATCCTGTTCAACTGTGAGTCCTCTGTAATCAGCCAAAACAATTGACTTCGCCTCTTTAAGTTTCTGAGCTAGTTCTTCAACTACAGCCTTCTTTTGGGTAAGAATCTTTTCACTGGGCATTTAGTGCACCTCCTTGATGGTTAATTAGAACCCCACCCGCCACGCAATCGAAGATTGCTGGCGGGAATCGGGAACATTGTTGTTTTCATGTAAAAAATAAACCCTTTCATAATCCAACCATAGACTATGAAAGGGTATTATTAACCTTTCAATGAGTACCTCGGCAGGATGATTTACGTTATATCCCGTTCTCTGTAATCAGAGACCCTGGATTCCTGCTGTCTACGGTTATTATGAAATTATCACATGGGGTATTTTACAGTATCAATGTTAATTAGTCAAGAGCTTTTTGTTGATTGATCTTGATACCCGGTCCCATGGTGGAAGTAATTGTTACGCTCTTCAGGTACTGACCTTTTGCAGCAGCCGGCTTAGCCTTTACAATAGCTTCCATAAGTGTACGGAAATTGTCGTGCAATTTTTCAGTTCCAAAGGAAACCTTTCCAATAGGACAATGGATAATATTGGTCTTATCAAGACGGTACTCAATTTTACCTGCCTTAATATCTGCAATAGCTTTTGCGATATCCATAGTAACTGTTCCTGCCTTAGGGTTTGGCATAAGACCCTTAGGACCCAAAACACGGCCTAAGCGACCTACAACACCCATCATATCAGGGGTTGCAACAACAACATCAAAATCAAACCAGTTCTCTTTTTGAATCTTTGTTACAAGATCATCGGCGCCAACATAATCTGCACCGTTTTGTTCAGCTTCGGTAGCCTTTTCACCCTTAGCAAACACAAGAACTCTTACAGTTTTTCCTGTACCATGGGGCAGAACAACCGCGCCTCTAACCTGTTGATCAGCGTGACGAGAGTCAACACCAAGCTTAATGTGTGCTTCAACTGTTTCATCAAATTTTGCCGAAGCAGTTTTTTGTACTAAATCTATAGCTTCTACCGGATCGTACAACTTTGTTCTGTCAACAAGCTTCAGACTTTCGAGATATTTCTTGCCTCTCTTCATTTCATTTCACTCCTTTGTGGTAAAACATTAGCGGGAAATCTCCCTCCCACATTATCGGGGCATTTAAAATTAGTCTTCAACTACAACGCCCATACTTCTTGCGGTACCAGCAACCATTTTCATAGCGGTTTCAACACTTGCAGCATTGAGATCGACCATCTTCATTTCTGCAATCTTTCTTACGTCTTCCTTAGAAATCTTGGCTACCTTGTCCTTCTGAGGCACTGCTGACCCTTTTTCGATCTTGCAAGCCTTCTTAATAAGAACGGCAGCGGGCGGAGTCTTAGTAATAAACGAAAATGAACGGTCGCTGTAAACCGTTATAACGACCGGAATAACCAACCCAGCATCTTTCGCCGTTCTTTCATTGAACTCCTTACAGAATCCCATGATATTAACGCCATGCTGGCCAAGGGCTGGTCCAACCGGTGGAGCAGGAGTCGCTTTTCCTGCAG
>JAAYTR010000114.1 GCA_012523685.1 Clostridiaceae bacterium
AAACCTTAGCACAGCAGCTGACTTCGCTTGTGTGTACATGTGTGTCGTACTTAAATGCTGTCATGTTAATCTTGTCCTCCGAATTCTGTTAGTTTAATTATAGCATACAATCATTTGATGCAAAAAACGTCGTATTATATATAACAATGTTTTTTGTGGTATATTTGTACTAGGTTGAATAAACCATCTGACAAAAGGGGTGTAATAATATGTATTCCAGAGAAAAGGTAATTGAATGTCTCGGAGAGTTTCCGGATAAATGTTCAATAAATTCTGAGATTATCGGACAACATGATTGTGGTACACATTACAGGTATCTTGTACGTTATAATGTGGAGCCTGATGAAAGAATCAATGCATATTTACTGGTGCCCAAAAACCTCAAAGAAAAAAATCCGGCTATTATTGCACCGCATCAGCATAATGACGAGTTCCAAATCGGAAAATCCGAGGTTGCGGGTTTGACCAGGAACTCAGCATATCATTATGGGCTTGATTTATGTCTGAAAGGATATGTAGTTTTATGCCCCGACCATCTTGGCTTTGAGGACAGACGTCCGCCCGGGTATATAAGATATGAAAACCGTCACCTTGAAGGAATGAACTATGAACGGTATATATTCTGCAAATATATTCTTAAAGGCAGTTCGCTTCAGGCAAAATACCTGTCAGATCTTGTCAGAGGAGTAGATTTGCTTGAATCACTATCGTATGTAGATAATAAAAGGATTGGTGCAATCGGTCACTCCTTAGGCGGCCAGGAAGCTCTTTGGCTTGCATGGTATGATGACAGAATCAAGGTTACCGTATCGTCCTGTGGGTTTTCCCAGATTAAAAACATTATCAGGGATGGTATAAACCATAACTATGCCATGTATTCATTTGGGTTTTTGAAGTATTGTGACATTGGTGATATAGTATGTGATTTGGCACCTAAACCGTTTTTGATGACCAATGGAACTGAAGACTATATTTTTCCTCTTGACGGCGCATACGAAATAGCTGAGGCTGCCTCCAGGGCATATGAAAATAAGGGATATCCTGATTACTTTAAATCCATAGTATTTGAAGGAGTCCATTCTTTCCCTAAAGAAGTTAAAGAACAGGCATATGACTGGATTGACAGATTCTTAATGAAATAAACAAATTACATACGGCTAACTATTAGGATACTGTACTCTATTTTTTCGGAATAAGTACACCAGTTTAATCATACCCTTCAATGAGGAGATGCAGTAATGTCCGACTTTTATTCAAATCTGGTTAATAATTTCCTGATAGCATTTGGGGTGATTATTGGTGCAAGCATTTTTGCAGGCATAGGGGCTATCATAACCGATCATCCTCCTTTAAAAGCCATGCTTGATTTGGCAGGATCTATAAAAATATGGGCAATGGCTGTGGCACTCGGGGATACTTTTTCTTCTTTCGCAGTAATTGAAAAGGGTTTGTTCCAAGGTGAAATCAAATCAATACTGAAACAGGCAGTCTATGTTCTGACTGCAATTTTAGGTGCAAATACAGGATATTTTTTTATAAAACTAATACATAGGTGTGGCGTGTTATGGCACAACATAGAATAAAAGCCAACAAGTACTTTTTAAATTTTTATGCAGGCCTGATAACAGGTGTTCTTTTAGGAAGCGCATTGGCTATTACTCTGGTAAGCTATAAAATTGATATTTTCTATGAAAAAATTGCAGCTCTCGAAAATACTATAATCGAAAAAAATGCCAAACTTGAAAATCTGGAAAAATCAATTAACTCTAATAAATTCGTTTTGAAAGATATTGAAATTATACTGCTATATGAAGACAATGAAATTGACCATTTAGAAACAATACATATCGAAAAAACAGTAAAAGAAAAATACAGTATTCTTTTAGGAACCGAGGTTAAAAGTATAGATCCGGATATTATAACTCTGGTGGTAGATAAGAGAATATTGAAGATGAATGGCAAAGAAATCCAATTACATGTTAATAAGCTTAAATTAACCGAAGTTCTAAAACTTTGGATAGAGGCAGATGTATTTTTTTGACATGTAATTTCTTAATAGATTATAATTGATATAAACAATCAACTGAATTCTTAGCTGACATCAGGTAATCTTCAAATAAGTATTTAATAATTATGGTTTATGGAGTGTGGTTCTTATGTTCACTAATGATGCGATATGGCTTGCTCAAAATGAAAATTCTATCTATCTCCTTCCTAAAATGGCTAACCGCCACGGTTTAATTGCAGGTGCCACAGGCACAGGCAAAACAGTAACTCTGAAGGTACTGGCAGAATCATTCAGTGAAATGGGTGTACCCGTTTTTTTATCAGATATAAAGGGTGATCTTGCAAGTCTGGCTGCAAAAGGAACCAGTACGCCATCAATACAAGAAAGACTATCTCTGCTCGGCATACAGTCATTTGAATTCAATTCATTTCCTGTGAGATTTTGGGATATTTTTGGTGAAAACGGGCATTCGTTACGCACAACTGTTTCCGAAATGGGTTCATTACTGTTATCAAGACTTTTAAACCTGAATGAAACTCAATCCGGCATCTTAAATATTGTTTTCCGTATCGCAGATGAACAAGGCTTATTGCTCTTAGACATTAAGGATTTGCGGGAAATGATCCGATATGTTGGTGATAATGCTAAGGAACTCACTCTAAGATATGGTAATATCTCACCTCAAAGTGTCGGCGCAATCATGCGAAGTCTTATCGCACTGGAAGATCAGGGCGGCGAAGACTTTTTTGGAGAACCTGCTTTAGATATCAGGGACTGGATGCAGACAGCTTCCGACGGGCGCGGTTACATTAACATCTTGCATAGTGTTCGTCTGTTTAATTCACCACTGCTTTATTCAACATTCTTGCTATGGATGCTTTCGGAGCTATTTGAAACACTCCCTGAAGCAGGTGATTTAGATAAACCGAAAATGGTCTTTTTCTTTGATGAAGCACATTTATTGTTTGAAGATGCTCCTAAAGTTCTCCTTCAAAAAATTGAACAAGTGGTACGCTTAATTCGTTCAAAGGGTGTTGGTATATACTTTATAACACAAAATCCGGCTGATCTGCCCCAGGATGTTTTAGGGCAATTGGGAAATAGAATCCAGCATGCCTTAAGAGCGTATACTCCTTCAGAACAAAGAAAAGTTAAGGCTGCTGCAGATGCCTTCCGTCCAAATCCGGATTTTAACACTGAAGAAGTTATTACAAGCCTAGCGACAGGTGAAGCCTTAATTTCCTGCCTGGACGCTGAGGGGCGTCCGTGTGTTGTTCAGCGGGCGCATATTCTTCCTCCTCAAAGTTCATTGGGTACATTGGACGAATTGACGAGAAGAGGAATTATTAACAACTCTCCTTTAGGAGAGAAATATGACACTGTCATAGACCGGGAATCAGCATATGAGATATTACAAGCCAAGGCGCTCAAAGAACAGGAAAGAATGCAAAAAGAGCAGGAGTTAGCCCGTAAAGAAAAAGAATCCCGGAAATCACCCGGAAGACCAAAAACATCCATAGTGGAAAAGGCTACAAATTCTGCTGTAACTGCTATAGGCCGCGAGTTGGGAAGAACAATAATCAGAGGTATATTGGGCTCATTTAAAAAATAACCGAATATTATCACAAAGATTTATAAACTACTCTACAAATTGCAAAAAAAATTATATACTAATTTTATAAGCAATCTGGAAAAAGACCCGGGCCGTTAAACCTCATGCAGGGGAATATCAATAGCCTGCGAAGATAATTCTTACCCACCTTGCACTGGGGCAACAGTTCATCTTATTAGTTTATTATGGATAAACCATATAATTGAAAGGAGATTTCTTATGGGACTGATAAAAGCTGCGATTGGTGCGGCAGGCGGAGTACTTGCTGACCAATGGAAAGAATTTTTCTATTGTGAGGCATTACCTAAAGAAGTGTTGGTAACGAAAGGCAAAAAACGTGTCACCGGGCGTTCTGCGAATGTAAAAGCTACTGATAATATCATTTCAAATGGCTCTGGTATTGCTGTGGCGGACGGTCAATGTATGATCATAGTTGAACAAGGCAGAATTGTTGAAGTTTGCGCTTTGCCTGGTGAGTATACATATGATACTTCAAGTGAGCCAAGTATATTTACCGGTAATCTTAAAGAAAGTATTATTGAAACCTTTAAAGCCATAGGCAAAAGGTTTACTTACGGGGGAGATCCCGGAAAAGATCAGCGTATATACTACTTTAACACAAAAGAAATCATTGATAATAAATTTGGTACACCAAATCCCATTCCTTTCCGTATAGTTGATCGCAATATTAACCTGGACGTCGATGTATCGGTTCGTTGTTCCGGCGTATACTCTTACAGAATTGAGGATCCATTATTATTCTATACAAATGTATGTGGAAATGTTGAGTCTGAATTCACCCGTGATGAAATTGACAGTCAATTGAAAACTGAATTCATTTCGGCACTTCAGCCTGCATTTGCAAAAATATCTGATTTCGGGATAAGACCAAACGCATTGCCGGCTCATGCCGAGGAGCTTGCTGAAGCTATGAATGAAGCTCTGACAAAGAAATGGTTAAACCTTAGAGGTATTTCAATAGTATCGGTTGCCCTCAACACTATCACTCTTCCCGATGAGGACAGAGACATGATAAAAGAGGCACAGCGTATCGCTATGTTACAAAATCCTACTATGGCTGCGGCAACACTGGCCGGAGCGCAAGCTGATGCTATGAAAGCAGCTGCCTCGAATCAGGCCGGAGCTATGACAGGCTTTATGGGAATGGGGATGGCACAGCAAGCCGGTGGAATGAACGCGCAAAACCTTTTTGCTATGGGCCAGCAGCAGTCCCAGGCTCAACAGGCGAGCCAGCCTCAAGCTTCCATAGGAAGTGCAAATCTGTGGTCATGTGTCTGTGGTGCTCAAAATTCCGGAAATTTCTGTACTAACTGCGCTAAACCTAAACCGGCATCATCTTCTCAATGGTCTTGTGCATGCGGTACTGTTAACACAGGTAAATTCTGCCACAACTGCGGCAAGCCGGCACCATCAAGTATTCGTTACCGTTGTGATAAATGCGGATGGGAACCGGAAAACCCTGCACAGCCGCCAAAGTTCTGCCCCGAATGCGGTGATTCATTTGATGACAATGACAAGAACTAGATGAGGTTACTGTTAAGTCAGTAATTTGTTATTCTGAGCGGAACGTTAGCCCCACTGTCATCCTGAGCGAAGCGTTAGCGTAGTCGAAGGATCTTTCACGTCAACAGTAAGATTCTTCGCTAACGCTCAGAATGACAGCGAGAAATAGATTTTCGCTAATGCTCAGAATAACAATTAGTATTAAATAGAATAGATTGGAGATGAGGTTGTGCCGGAATTACTCGAATACAAGTGTCCTGCTTGCGGCGGGGCCATTAATTTTGACAGCAATCTTCAAAAGATGAAGTGTCCATTTTGTGATACAGAATTTGATATGGAGACTCTCAAAGCCTATGATGAAGGTTTAAAAAATGACCAGCCTGATGAAATGGTGTGGGAAACTTCACCAGGAAGCCAATGGGATGAGAACGAAGCCTCCGGTTTTAATGCATATATATGCAAATCCTGTGGAGGCGAAATTGTCGCTGATGAAAATACAGCAGCCACAAGCTGTCCTTTTTGCAATAACCCCGTAGTAATGATGGGTAAACTATCCGGCATTTTGCGCCCGGATTATGTAATTCCATTCAAACTGGATAAAAAGGCAGCTAAAGAAGGGCTGATGAAGCATTTACAGGGCAAGAGGCTTTTGCCTAAAATCTTTAAGGATCAAAACAGAATTGAAGAAATAAAAGGTATTTATATACCCTTCTGGCTGTTTAATGCTGACACTGACGCAAATATTCGTTACAGGGCTACAAAAGTACGCACCTGGAGCGATAGTAATTATGATTATATCCAGACCAGCTTTTTTTCAGTCTGGCGTGGTGGCAGCCTCAGATTTGAGAGGGTCCCGGTGGACGGTTCCACAAAGATGCCTGATGATTTAATGGAATCAATAGAGCCGTATAACTTTAACGAAGCAGTGGATTTTCAGACTGCCTACCTGGCCGGATATCTGGCAGACAAGTACGATGTTAATGCAGATGAAAGCATTGCCCGTGCTAATGAGCGTATAAAGCACAGTACAGAACAAATATTTGCTTCGACCGTACACGGTTATTCCACAGTCATCCCTGAGAGCAGTAATATCCGTTTCCGGAACGGACTTGTAAGATATGCGCTATATCCTGTCTGGCTGCTTAACACTGTATGGAATAATAAAAAATATACTTTTGCTATGAACGGTCAAACCGGAAAATTCGTAGGGGATTTGCCAATGGATAAGGCTGCATATTGGAAATGGTTTGGCGGTTTAACTGCTGTTTTTGGAGCAATTACGTATCTCGTTGCATTTTTTCTGAATTTGTTATAAGGGAGGCGATAATATGAAAAAAATAAGTTTATTCGTAGTCTTAATCCTTATCTTCTGTGTCGCTTCACTTGTAACAGGATTTGCTTATAGTGACAGAGAACTGCCGCTTCTGGTGGACAACGCCGATCTTCTTACCAACAGTGAAGAGAAAACTTTGAATTCAAAGCTGGAAAGAATCAGCGAAGAACAAGAGTGTGAGATAGCTATTGTTACGGTGTACTCCCTTGATGGTAAAACCGCCAATGAATACGCCGATGACTTTTTTGACTACAATGGTTATGGGTACGGTGATAATGACGATGGTATTCTGCTGCTTGTAAGTATGGAAGACAGGGACGTAGCTATTTCAACTTATGGTTTTGCAATCAAAGCCTTTACCGATGCAAAGCAAGATGACATGTACGATGAATTTTTGCCATATCTGAGCAGCGAGAATTATAGAAAGGCATTTTCCACATTTGCAGATCTTTGTGATGAAATACTTTCTCAGGCAAAAGCGGGTACACCATTCCTTTCTGGCAAGCGCCTTATTGTATCTCTTGGAATAGGTGTTGTATTTGCATTAATTATAACCGGAATCATGAAGGGCCAGCTTAAAAGTGTCCGTTATCAGCCTGCAGCTGCAAGTTATGTGAAAAAAGACAGTCTTAATATTACAGTCAGCAAAGATCTTTTCCTTTATTCAAAACTTGACAGACGTGCCAGACCCAAAAGCAGCTCCTCCTCAGGCTCGAGTACTCACAGATCATCATCGGGGCGCTCCCATGGAGGCTCAAGCAGAAAGTTCTAGAAGACGGGTACAAACAGCAAGGACTGTTTTAACATAGAAACACAAAAAATGTCTTATTTCGACATAAACATTGAATTATTCCTGAATAAAATATATAATTAACATAATTAACTAAAAAAGGGGTGGCTTATTATGGCAATAGAATGGACTCCGGACTTATCCGTAGGTGTTGAATTGATTGATGAACAGCACAAAATTTGGTTTGAAAAGGCTAATGGGCTGTTTGAGGCCGGAAAAGAACGGAAAGCAAGAGAATATATCAATACTATGATTGATTTTCTGGATGATTACACCAAACAACATTTTAAAGATGAAGAAGCCTATATGGAAAAAATTCGTTACCCTGAGATTGAGGCACAGAAGAAAGCGCATGCAAGCTTTATCAATGATCTTGCAAAACTTAAGAGCGATTATAACGAGTCCGGCGGCAATATCCTTGTTATTATTAACGCCAATAAAATGGTCATTAATTGGCTGACCAAACACATAAAAACTATGGACAAAAAAATAGGTGAATACGCTAAGACTCTTTAGCAAAAAAGAATCAAAATGGCTGTCCTGTATGGATAGCCGTTTTTATACTATGTTTATATGTTCTGCTCCATTAGCGGGCTCTACGGGTTCTTTGTACCGATGGGCTTATAATATCTTTATTTCTTGCTGCTTCCGCTACTTTCAAAATATTGTCTAAACTGTCCGCAGGATATGTAACAGGTGATTTACCCGTAATCTTTCTTTAAGTAAACCATATCAACTAACTGAACTCCATCCTCATACATAGAATGGTCATAGTTATTTATAAAAAAATTTTCAACTCTATGTGATACTTCAAAACCACAATGTTCATAAAATGAAATTATCCACGGACTGTCTCCTGTACCAACCAAAAGTGTTTTACACACATCCTTGTAGTACTCGCTAATTATAATAGTTGAACCTAAGTTTATAAGCTACTCTTTATATGCTATTGCATCCAATTGGAAATGAAGTCCTTCATTTCCACCACGATGAGCAAATTCCGTTTGAATTGATTTTCTGGCTGGATACTTTCCTTTGAACCTTTCTCTAATGACCTTTTCCATTACAGGTATATTCCAAACATCCCTAAACAAACAATCAATCTTTACTACAGATTCTAAAGTTAAGCCAATTGATTCCAACCGTCTACTCAAATGATCAAATGCGCCATTAATTTGATTTTCAATCGACTGACCAATATTTCCTACACAATAATTTATGAAAACAAAATCACCTGCCTCAACAATTCCCGAATGAGCCCATTCCTCATTTACGTCACTTCTAATAATTTCTCCCATTTTATTCTCCTCCTAATCAATGGATTAACAATCTTTATTGCCAAGCAAGTCTATTAATGATGAATGGAATCCTCATAGCCGATTCTTCCTAACTCGCCCCTAGATGGGGCGATCCAAGCTGGGAATTACATATAACTTAAGTCTTTCTTTAAATAATATTCATCTAATTCCAGCACATCGGTGGTATATGTGAATATATTTTCATATATACCATATATAGATAATATTTCTATAAACTTATATCGTCAAGAGGATTTCGTATTTTTGCGATTTCTTTGCTACTAACATTTCCGGATCATATTATGAATCTGCAAAGGTCACCGGCAGATATTTTCGTGCAATAACTTTGAATACGGAGTTACATCACTGAAAAATAAAACCGGCAGACAATCGAACCGACCATCTGCCAATAATATAAAAGCTATTTTATTAATTTAACATTAACTTTATTGTTGCTGTGCCATTCTTTCTTTATAGTGATGTGCCTCTTCAAGCATCATGTCCTTGACCTTCATAAGCCTTGTCAAGTTACCTCGCTCATTCTCGTCAAGCTTCATTACGATGTACTTTATGGTTTCTTCGAGGTTAGGAATCATAACGTATTCGAGGGCGTTAACCCGGCGGCGGGTTTTTTCGATTTCGTCAGCCATCAGCTGTGCTGTTTTTTCCAGCTCAGCCAATTTTAATAAATGGGGAGTGGCTTTTTGTAGAGCTATCATGGCACCGTCCAGCTCACCTGATGTTGAGGAAAAGCCATAAGGAAAAATATCATCGCCGGTCTGGCCTTCTGTATAAAACTCAAAAACAGGCACTTCAACACTCATAATATTTTTTGATGAAGCTTTTAATGTTACCTTCTGCTTTGGAAAAATCAAGGCTTCCTCCAAATGGGTATCACTCATTAAAGCTTTTGCCATAATAAACCGTGAATAAACATCCTTGAGCAGTTTTTCAACTAATTCACGTTCGCTCCGGTTTTCTTTGACAATAGCTAAGAACTTTTTCATTAGTTCGTCACGCTTGTCCTTCAATAGCTTATGGCCCCGTCTTGCTGTTCTAAGCTTCTTTTTAAGTGTTGTCAGCACCATACGGGTAGGATTTACATTGAGCCTTGCCATATTTTACTCCTTACTTTTTGGATAATACTTTTCAATTAAGGTAGTCTTTATACGCTTGAGCTCGGATTCCGGCAGAATGGATAAAAGCTCCCAGCCCAGATTTAATGTTTCCTCAATACTACGGTCTGTCTCATAACCCTGGGATACGTATTGTTTTTCAAATTCATCGGAAAACTTTGCATATAGCTTATCTATATCGGTTAATGCTGCCTCACCCAAAATTGCTGCAAGTTCTTTACTTTCCTTACCTCTGGCATAAGCTGCAAACAACTGGTTCATTGTATCGGCATGGTCTTCACGGGTTTTTCCGGTTCCTATACCTTTATCCTTCAAACGGGAAAGGGACGGCAATACATCTATAGGAGGAGTTAAACCCTTTTTATGAAGCTCACGGCTTAATATTATCTGACCCTCGGTAATATAACCTGTAAGGTCAGGAATAGGATGTGTTTTATCATCCTCAGGCATTGTGAGTATAGGAATCAATGTTATTGATCCGTCTTTATCCTTTATACGTCCTGCACGTTCATACAATGTGGCCAGGTCGGTATACAGGTATCCGGGATATCCACGCCGCCCGGGAACCTCTTTACGGGCAGCTGATACCTCACGGAGAGCTTCTGCGTAATTTGTAATATCAGTTATAATAACAAGAACATGCATGTCCTTTTCAAAAGCTAAGTATTCAGCGGCAGTTAAAGCCATACGCGGTGTAGAAATTCGCTCAATAGCCGGGTCATTGGCAAGGTTCATAAAAAGAACCGCCCTTTCTATGGCACCGGTTTTTTTAAAGTCAGTAATAAAGAAATCGGCTTCCTCGAAGGTGATACCTACAGCTGCAAATACAACCGCAAATTTACTGTCTGTTCCCAAAACCTTTGCCTGGCGTGCTATCTGTGCGGCCAAATCGGCATGCGGCAATCCTGATGCGGAAAATATAGGCAATTTCTGTCCTCTGACCAGAGTATTCAACCCGTCTATAGCAGAAATACCGGTCTGAATAAACTCATTGGGATAATCTCTTGCAGTTGGATTCATTGGCAGTCCATTAATATCAGCCCTTTTATCAGGAATGATGGCCGGCCCGCCGTCAATCGGCTTTCCAAGTCCGTCAAAAACTCTGCCGAGCATATCCGCGGAAACAGGAAGTTCAAGATTACGTCCAAGAAAGCGCACCTTACTGTTTGACAGATTAATACCTACAGCATTTTCAAAGAGCTGTACAAGCGCGGTACTTCCATCTACTTCCAGAACTCTGCAGCGTCTGATTTCACCGTTTACGAGTTCTATCTCACCTAATTCATTATAAGTAACACCTTCTACATTTCGAACCAGCATCAATGGTCCGGCAACTTCAGCAATCGATCGATATTCTTTAAGCATTTCGCCTTTCTCCTTTCTTATGGGGCAGAAATAAACTGCGGACAAGTTTTACCTGCCTTAACCGCCAATAAGAGATCCAATCTGTTTGGAAAGCTCGTCCTCTATGTCATCATAGGGCTTACTTCCCTCTGTCTGCGGTATATATTTCATTCTACTGATTTTTTCCCTTACAGGCATTGAAAAGAGGCTATTGATATCTACGCCTTTTTTTACTGCTTCCTGGGATTTTTCATAAAATGCCAAGATAATCTTTAGCATCCTGAACTGCTTATCAAGCGTTGTATAGGTATCTTCTTCATTAAAGGCATTTTGCTGAAGATAGTCCTCACGAATTGATCTTGCCGCCTCTAATGTAACCCTGTCGGTTGGTGATAAGGAATCAATACCTACCAATTGTACAATTTCCTGAAGTTCTGCTTCCTCCTGAAGAATACGCATCATATCGCCTCTGTATTTATTCCAGTCCCTTGAAATATTCTCACGGTACCAGTCAGAAAGCTTATCCTGATACAAAGAATAGCTCTGAAGCCAGTTTATAGCCGGGAAGTGTCGTTTATAGGACAGATTATAATCCAGACCCCAGAATACTTTAACAATTCTTAATGTGGCCTGCGAAACAGGCTCTGATATGTCTCCACCCGGAGGTGATACAGCACCTATAGCACTTATAGCCCCAATCCTGTCCCCGGAACCCAGTGTTTTTACTTTACCTGCTCTTTCATAGAATTGAGAAAGACGTGAAGACAGATACGCAGGATAACCTTCCTCACCGGGCATTTCCTCAAGGCGGCCTGACATCTCACGGAGAGCCTCAGCCCAACGGGAGGTAGAGTCAGCCATCAGGGCTACGGTATATCCCATATCCCTGAAATACTCAGCAATTGTTATTCCTGTATAAATAGATGCTTCACGTGCCGCAACAGGCATGTCAGATGTATTTGCAATAAGAACTGTCCTCTTCATAAGGGCATGTCCTGTTTGGGGATCTTTCAGTTCGGGGAATTCCATAAGAACATCGGTCATCTCATTACCACGTTCCCCGCAGCCTATATATACAACCAAATCAGCCTCTGCCCATTTAGCCAGCTGATGCTGAACAACAGTTTTTCCGCTTCCGAAAGGCCCCGGGATAGCAGCTACACCACCAGAAGCGATGGGGAAAAGAGTATCAATTATTCTTTGTCCGGTAATAAGCGGCTCATTTGGCGGCAGCTTTTCCTTATATGGTCTTTCTTTTCTGACAGGCCATTTCTGCATCATTGTCAGTTCAACAGTATCCCCGTTCTTTGTCTTAACCCTTGCTACCGTTGATTCAATGGTGAATCTTCCTTGTTCAATTGATTCAATTGTTCCCTCAATACCATAAGGCACCATAATTCTATGCTCAAAAACTTCATTTTCCTGAACTGTTCCTATAATATCACCGGCCTGAACCTGATCCCCCGGCTTGACAACCGGAACAAAATCCCATTCCTTTTCTCTGCTTAATGCCGCTATTTTAATACCGCGGGTAATATTATTGCCTGTAGCGGCCCGCATAGCTTCCAACGGCCTTTGAATACCGTCAAAGATATTCTCTATTAGACCTGGCCCTAATTCAACACTCAGCGGAGCATTTGTCGTTACAACCGGTTCGCCCGGGCCCAAGCCTGAGGTTTCTTCATAAACCTGAATGGAGGCCTTGTCCTCATGGATTTCCAGAATCTCCCCTATTAATTTCATTTCTGACACATGCACAACGTCCAGCATATTGCTGTTGCGCATGTTTTCCGCCACGACCAGAGGTCCTGACACCTTGACGATTCTGCCTTGATTCATCATCATTCCATTCCTTTCAAACATCCGAGATTACCCGAATACGAATTTTGTCGTCTTTAGTCATCCTGAGCTAAAATATCGGCGCCGACCGCCTTCTCAATGCTTTCCTTAACAAATTTCTTTCCTAAGCCCAATGAGCCTGTGCTGCCGGGTATAAGTATAATTGCGGGAAAGTAGCTGTTCCTGTACCTGGATATTTCATCCATGATACCATAAGCTTTATCCTCGGTAATATATATAAGGGCATAACCTTCAGCAACAAGACTTTCAAGAAGGCTTACCGTCTCCTCTTTTTCTCCGGTAGGATATATGTCAAATCCAATTGCCTTAAACCCCAGGATACTGTCCTTATCTCCCACGACCGCAATTTTATGCATAACCCAACCTCAGCCTTTCTTTAATAGTCTCTCTTGGAATTTTATTCTTCACACCTGTTATTATCAGCCGGGCATTCTTAATCTCAGTCTCCTTGAAAAATAAATACCCGATAACAGGTGATACACCCATAACCACATATTTGCTATCCTTCAAATATAGCGTGATAAAATCATCCAATATCTTTTCAATCTCTGATATACCGTCCTCTTTATCTGCAGCCACATTCAGCTGTGCTGCAAGCTTATCATAGCCAACGGCTTTAAGTACTGAAAAAAACTTATCCAGTCCTTCATTTATAATCTCTTCAAAGTTTTCTTCTTTAAAGCTTCCATTTTTTATCCAGGCCTTGCGTATGAAATCCTCAGACTTCTTAAGCAGCTTTGCCCTTATGAATATTCGAATATTAGCTGTATCAATCAGCATATTAATAAGCTTTATCAAGACAGGATCTTCGCTTTTTTCTGCATCAGCCAGCATTTCTGCATAGCTGGCATTGTCAAGAATAAAATCAATAAGCTGCGGATCACCTGTTTTATTAAAGGCCTCTTCAGCTGCTAAAATTGCCTGGCTGAATATTTCGGAAACATCTTCGAATTTTCTTTCAGTCATTAGTTTAAGAAGCCGCGCTGGTTCAATAGTACCCATATCTGACAATGTTTCTTTTGCATCAATTTTTAAGAACTCTGCTTTTAATATGAACTTAGCATTGAGATAATCATACCTCTTCCTGAAAAGGTTAATTACCAGTGGATCGGGGATAATTTCCTCAATAAAGTCATAGGCCTTCTTAAGCTCTGAGGTAAGAAGCTTTTCTACATCCCCTGTACCCTCTTTGCCGCTGTCTGGATCCTGGCCCGAATAGCCGGCTTCGGCCAAAAGCTTTATCGCATCAACAGAATCAGTGATATCGAAAAGACGCTCCAATCTGCTTAAAGGCAGAAGCTTTGATTCTCTGACGCGTATTCGAGCTGTGGCATAAGCATAACCCTCTTCTTTAATTCTGGCCATACAAACTCCTTTACTACTCGTTAAATAATATCCTGGCTACTTCGGATTCCATGTTTGGTCTCTGCATTTTTAATATAATCTCCAAAGTACAGTTTATTTCCAGATCACCATAACGAAGAATAAACCCACCGGATGCACTTAGTGAATCCTTCGCCAAACTTAATTCAGCTGATATACCTTTAGCCTTGAGCTTTTGATTTATTTCAGATAAAAAGCCTTCTCCCAAACGCTTTTTATCTCTTTCACTGAAAACTATAATTCCATCCTCGTTTTTTGCCGTATTAAGAATAATACCTTCAATAAAGAGTTTATATTTTTCGTCCGGCATATCGGACAGGTTTTTTAATGCGACGTCAAAAGCCTCATCAATACACTCCTGTTGTACTTTTAGTATATTTTTTCTATCCTCCATACTTTCGGCAGCCTTGTAGCGTTGTTTAATAAGAGCTGCTTCTTCTCTGGCTTTTTCGGTTATTAAGGTTAACTTCTGAAAAGCCTCCTTCTCAGCCTCAGCAATAATGCTTTTTGCTTGTGCTCTGGCCTCATCCAGTATCTTATCATGCAGGCTTCTGGCATCTGTCAGTATTCTTTCTTTTATTTTCTCGGCTCCATTCATTTTATAAGCCCCTTCTAAATTATATTTGATTCAACATAAGAATTGAAACAACAAGGCTTAAGATAGCAAACATCTCAACCATCAGAGCGTAAATGATTGCATTACCAAGCGCTTCAGGTCTCTTTGCCACCAAATGTATACCCGCCGTAGAGACTTTACCCTGCCATGTAGCTGAAATAAATCCTACAACACCAACCGGTATCCCCGTTGCCATAAGTGCAAGACCGGCTTCAAGAGTTTCAACTGTTGCTATTTTGTTAACTATCATAAATGCAATTACAAATCCATAGATAGCCTGTGTTGCGGGAAGTGCCTGGAGAATCATTGTCGGGGCAAATCTGCTGGGTTCTTCTGTAATAACTCCTGCTGCTGCCTGTCCGGAAACGCCACATGCTTTTGATGAGCCTATAGCTGCAACCATAAATGCTATAACCGCACCTAAAAATCCCCACACTTTCGGGTTTAAGAATAAATCGACAAATTTTAAGTCCATAGTAATTTCCTCCTGATAATTATTAATTATAGTATCCCGGCTTTTGTTCCGGAATTTAGAAGCGTTGCTGATTCATAATCTACTACTATATACTTTGTCCTGGCTTTATAGGGTTCAAATGCCACTCCGCCACCTTCCAGGAACTTTCCAAAAAACTCAAGGAACTGAAGTCTGCAGGAATGGACGTACGCACCAAGAGCATTCAGTCCTATGTTTAAAGCATGGGCAAAAAGCAGTATTACACTGGCAAGTATAACTCTTACAACAATGAATCCTCCAAAGGATGTCGCTAAAGTATTTACTATATCACCAATAATAGCAGAGGCAAGGCCTAAAGCAAGGATTCTTGTATATGAAAGACAATCGCTGAAAAAGCTTACTACATCATAAAGCCCCGGTAATCCGCCAAAAATCTTTCCAAAAATATTCTTAGATTTTCTTCCGCCGGTTATCAGGACTAGAGCCATACCAATCAGGAAAACTTTATATCCTGCCTGGACAATTGCGCTGTCGCCCGGGATAGATAAGCCCGGGGCAAAAGGTAACAGAATCATAATAAATCCGCTATACATGATAATGACAAATCCGGCATCACAGACGGCATCCAAAACCTGGCCCCTCCGTATAAGGTTCAAGCCCTTCATAAACAGTCCTGAAAACATATGAATTATCCCTATTAGAATAGAATAACTCATCATAAGCTCAGTTTGTTCTGTTGGAACAATCCACAGAGCTGTTTTGGTCAGGGATGCTATACCAAACCAGCTGCCATAGAGGAAACCGGCAAATATAGTCGCTAAACCGCTTAAAAACAAAAGTTTAATAAATTGTCTTGTTTTATCTTCCATACGGAATTTTTTCAGGGCAAATCCTGTTGCCAAAGCGATTAATAGACCATAACCGCCATCCCCCAGCATGAGACCAAAAATAAAGATATAGAAGGGTAATGTGATTGCTCTTGGATCTATCTCAAGACTAGAGGGCATACCATACATCTCAATAATCGGATTAATTGCTTCAATGATTGGACCATTTTTTAATAGAACAGGGAATTCTTCATCCGCGGCAGGTTCTTCGATGCTTACGACACAATAGAAATGCTTTTTAACGTATTCTTCAACCTTTGCTGAATGTTCTGCAGGAAGCCAACCCTTTAATAAGAAGGCTTTATTTGTGGAAAGCAAACGACTTTTGGCTTCAATTCTGGTTTTTTCAGCCTGGAACGCATCCGAAATAACCTCCAGATCTTCTCTCTTTGCAGCCAACTCATTAATAAGAGCCTTTTTGTGCTCCCGCTCTTTTTCAAGTCTTTTTAGACTGACTTTTAGTTTTTCTGTTCTTTCATAAGCAGTCCCTTTTCCCTCGCGGAATGTAATACGATTCCATTCCCATCCTCTTAAAAACTCCATTATATCTGATTCATCAGTCTTCATTCCGAATATAACAGCATAATGAAGGTCTTCTTCACTCTTTACTGTTACCAACGCTGATTCCGGGAATTCATCCTTCAGTTTTTCTTCAAAAGACCTTAAATCTGTTCTGCCCGGCAAACTGCCCGTTTGTATAAATGTATACCTTGTATTTGTAAGTTCTAAAGGTATGTCCAGAGTAATCCAGGGTTTAATAGAATCCATCTGGTTTCTTAGACTGTTCTCTTCACTTTTTAATCTTGCTAAATCATCTTCAGCGCTGTTAATCTGAGCCGCATAGTTCATGATCTCGTCACTTTTGCTGATTCTATTATTATAATCTGCTTCGGATATAATGCGTCTGGCTGAAAGAAAGGGTTTCTTAACAGGGGCATAGCGGCTTAAAATATCTATTGCCCGATCCAGTTCATATATATTCTCATCTATTTTTGCCAAATCTGATACAACATTTAAATTGTACGCTCTATCGCCAAGATCTTCTTCCGGTTCTTCCTGATCTATCTCCAGTACTCCAAACTTCAGTAGCGATTTTAATAAAGCGGATCGTTCCTCGGAAAGCCCCAGAACAGCGATTTTGTTCATTTTCACCACTGCCACGACTAACTCACAATCCTTTCCACTATATATTCTGCTGCTTTATTAAGTCGCTCTTTGGATTTTAACCTGATACTCTCAAGTTCCCTGTTTTTGGAGTCAGCTTGCAAATTTGCTTCCTCTACAGCTTCATCTCTGGCTTTCTGAAGCAACTCCTCTGATAAAGCTTCACCCTCAATTAGAGACTTCTCTAATATCTCAGAAGCCTTTCTTCTGGCCTCGGTCAGGATAAGCAGTGCCTGCTGTTTTGCTTCATTTTCCAACCTTGATGCCTCTTCCTCACTTTCGATAATGCTTAGAAGAACAGTATTCATTTGCATCCTCCCCGTTTTTATTAAACACTCGTTATACAGTTTCTACCACTGTTTTTGGATTTATATAGCGCTTCATCTGCTTTTTTTATAACTTCGTAACCGGTTTTTAATATATCTGTTTTTTGAGCTAATCCTATACTTACTGTAATATTAATCTTTCCCTTACCCTTTGAATGATTCGTAATTTTTTCAGGTTTCTCTTTTGGTCTGTTATCAGACCTTACAATAAAAGGTCTGCGCTCAATAGCTCTGCGTGCCCGTTCTAATTGATTCATGACCTCATTATAGCCTTTACCGGTAAAAAGTACAACAAATTCTTCCCCTCCATACCGGAATACCTTCGCTTTGCTTAAGGTTTTATTCAGGATAGATGCTACCATTTTTAAAACCTCATCTCCGATATCATGCCCATAACAATCATTTATTTTTTTAAAAAAATCTAAATCTACCATGGCTATATAATATTTTCTGTTACCGAGCTTTAAAAGCTCCTGTTCAAGGGCTCTTCGGGACAACACTCCGGTAAGTGTGTCATAAAAAGCCAATGAATACGATACATCAAACATAGCAATAACCATAATGACAAAAATTGCTGATGTGAAAATTGCAACCAATAAGAGCCTGTTTGAAAGGTAGAAGGATATTACTGAGCTTATAAGAACAGCAACATATATAAGGTCCATATATTGATTTTTCAGAATATAGCAGGATAAAAGAATTCCTACAGCCATTATATAAAGAACAATGGCAGGCGCTTTTATTCCTATGTATATCCCGGATATACCCGGACCGGCAGGAACATTTGACTTTATTCTGATATTTATAAAAACCCATAAAAGCTGAGCTAAAAGAATTATTGCTTTGTTTCTTCCATAGGTACTGATAATGCCTCTTTCCTTAGAAAAGCTAAGCCAGACAACATTAACAGGGAAAAGTATGCTAAGCATGGTTACGGCTTCAACCAGCATAGGAAGATGTTCCTGCGAAATACTTATATAAATATATGAAATCAGAATAAAACAAACTAAATAAAAAGAATTGCTATTCTGATACCAAATGCTCATAAAGATGGCTAACAAGGCTATCACAATAGGAATAACCTTAATCAGAGACTGGGTAGCATCGCTGTAAGACTCGGCCTTTACGGCCAGCGCCCAAGCAACCAATATTACTGTTATTGGTGCCAACACCCCCACCACTTTACGCATTTATCCTGTGTACCTTCCTATTAATTCTATATACTTCTATTCTACATTTTGTTTATGATTTATGCAATATTTACAACTACAGCAAAAAACTTCAGATAATCTGTAGTAATATATTCAAAAAAGTAAAAAAATTAAGGAAGGACTTTCGCCCTCCCTTTCAGCATTTATGATCTTCCACACCCTGAAAATCAAACTTTTGGGGCGGGAAGAACTGATCCAACGGAAATTCGATGCTGTCAAAGATATCGCAAGGATTCTCATCGGTGGAAGCAATGCACTCCTTGTTGGGATAACAGAAATTAAAGGCGGGAATTAACAGCTGAACAAGGCGTACAAGCTTTATGATGGAGAAAATACCAAGAGTAATAACTACTCTTCTCTGTGGTCCGAGGATGGCATTTACCTCGCTTCTTTCATCATCGCATCCGCAATGGTGTTTTTCATGTACTCTCTTAATGCGGGTATTCAGAACCAGAGGCTCTGCAACCTCCACTTTGATGATAGGAAGATTATCTTGTTCTACCAGTCCACCGCAACCGTCGCCGCATCCTTCACATACCATAGGCAGGGGATGATTCAGGTCAACACTCTTAAAAATCTTGATTTTGCCTTCAGATCCAAAGAGAATTACTGTCTTTGAAAACCAGACGAAGCCTACCTTGGGACTGGAATTAACAATATTTCCCGCAACGTCCTTGTAGCAGAATTCACATACTACACGAATCTTATAACGTACATTAACAGTAAAAAACCCTCTCTTGAAAGGGACATCTTCAAGATCTGCCAATACTGCCACAACTTCTGCATCTTTTGTCTTTACCTTGATTGCATTATTGATGAGATCCTGCACATTGTCAACAAAATCAACAACCGCATCCTCAACACAATCTTTTTCACGGCAATTGTCATATACCTTTTCTACATGAACACATACGGCTTCCCGTAGCTTGCATATGTCTTCGCCGCATATAAGTCCTGGAACCACTTGTTCTTTACAGCCCATTTAATCGGTCCTCCATTTCAGAATAATTGCCTTCACATTGTCATAATATGCCTTTTAGATGAATTGGTTACTGAGAGTAATATTAAGTCCAGGACATAAATATGAATTAAATAAGGAGACCTGTACTTCTAATTCTATACTATTTAAAGGGGTTGTGTAATGTGCCCTCAAATGAAAATATAAGATACATATTAAAAAACAGTATGGGTGTTACTACTTGTATATGGTATAAAAACGGACTTTTTATGAGTATGTTGGATAAAGGCAACCGATGGGGTCCTCCATTTTTATTGTCGGATACTTCAACTTCTGATTTTTCAGCACTGCTTGAAACAAACGATGCTATAAGTGCCTGTTATGTGGACTATTCAGGCAGACTTCTTTACATCAACGCCTGTGAAGAGAAAAAAGAGCCTAAGGTTTTGCTGGAGAGCCGTATAGAAGGCTATTCGCCATATAATGTTCGTCTTGTAGAGGCAGATGGATTCATCCATGCTTTTTATATTGTATCGCACAATCGCAAGCAGTTGTTAACATACCAGAAGATCGAAGGCCCCGAAAGCATGATTCCCGAGGTTGAGGGTGTCATAATCCGCGAAGGGCAAAGCTATGCAGTAAGCACAGACGATGTAAATATACACCTGTTTTTTCTCACAGATGTACAAGGCATAAGCCTTTTAGTACACAGAAAAATTTATGGCGGAAAGGCATCAAAGCCTGTCACTACACCGTTTCCCTACAGCGCTTCAATGAGGTTGCAGTCGGTTATGGCTGATGATGGTCTGCTTTATATACTTGCCTCACCGGACGATGGCCGGGATGTCAGTGTCATATACAAATTTGATCCGGTCCTGAATAAGTTTTCTAAAGGACTTGAAGTATATAACAGCTCTTCCGGACAGGGAAGCGACAGCCTTATTTTAATTAATAATACACCATATGTTGTACGTTCATTAAAGTCGTCCTTTATACTAACAAGAATCAGCCGGGATATGAAAAGCGTGGCAGATGAAGCCAGAATTGACCTGGCAGGTCGTGATATCCCGCTGAAGTGTAAGTATCAATCAAACTATAAAAGGGACAGAGTTTTTAAATGTGATCTTACCCCTATGCTTTTTGGCAACGGACTTCATTTTCCTTTTGACTTAAAGACACTCATAGCACAGAAAACCGAAAATGATGCTGATGATAAAAAAGCCTTTAATGAGCGCATCCAGGAGCTTGAGGGGCGCATAGAATTTCTCGAGAATACTATACGGGAAATCCTCCGGCCTTGACTTAGTTCTTGAAGCCTCTTCGACTGTATGTTAGCATAAGAATAGGATGTTTGTCTCATGACTATTATCATAAAAGGGGACAGTATATGAGAGGCTTATTCTATTTTATTGCAATCATAATTTTAATGTTGTTAACAGCGTATCTTTATATACTAATTTGCAACATCAGGAGTGTTAAATGGTCTAAAGAGCCATCCAAGGAGGGTAAATTCGCTGCTGCTAACGGTAAGAAAGTATATTATCGAATCAAAGGAAAAGGCGGAGCAGTTGTTGTCGTTATCAACTCCATCGGCAGCTCGCAGGCTGAATGGTGGCCTATTCAAAACGAGATAGGCCAAAAATGCCGGATAATAACCATCGACCGGCCGGGTTATGGATGGAGTACTTCTGAAAACGAGGATATATCGGCATCAGGTTTTGCTGAAGTACTTAATATGATTCTTAAGTTCGAAAAAATCAGAAAGTCTGTTTTTATTGTTGCCAACGGGACAGGTGTAGTTTATGCAAGATATTATTGTGCTGCACATCCGTCCAAAGTATTAGGAGCGCTATTTATAAATCCTTTCCCTTTGCGTTATTCAGCCTGGACTGATGCTGTAAATAACATTGACGAATGCCCCAATATGCTTGAGAAAGCTAAAAAAATGCAGTATATGGCTTCTAAAGGGCTATACCGTTTGATGTCGCCTTTCAGAGGATACAGATTGGACCCCCGGTACAAGCGTCATATAATAGAGCATTATTCAAAAACAGAGAACTATACTACAATGCAAAATGAATTATCTCAACTGGACAAGCTTATTGCTGAAGTTGAATCAGCCGATGAATTCCCTCATATTCCACTCAGAGTTTTATTTCCCGCAGGGGAATCGCTAATACGTGATTGGATCAGAAACGGCGTTAATGAGTATTCCGCCCGTCAGCTTGGCAGAGTATATCAGGAGCTTTCGACCGATATAATGAGCCTTTCTCCCCTTTCGTCATCTCTCGAAGTGGAAGGCGCCGGAGAGCATATTCATCTTAGCAAACCAAACATTGTAATAGAAGAAATAAGAAACCTTATTTCAGAACAAAAAGCGAAGAAAAAATCTTAATAAAAGGGCTGTTCTTTCGAACAGCCCGACCCAAAATGCCGTTTACCTATTTTTGACACCTGGCTCGCACCAGGTGGGTGTCCTATTGTATATTTCATATTTCCACCGCCGTTGCAAATGGCTTGTGCCATTTGTCGGAATTATCTTGTGGCCTATACTACGTATACAAATAATCGGACTCCCGTGTCACATATAGCAGGTTCAAAATTAAGGCACCACGTACATTTCAGGAATCTTTTCATGGCTTTATTATAACACAGTTTTATTAGCCGCTCAATATGAACCAATTGTCAATTTATGTTAGCATTCCCAGCATAAACTTGTTAATAAGCCGATTATCAGATGTTTTTAGCTATTGCATCTCGGTTAAATTCTTCCAGTAACGTCTGGGTAAAAACTGTTTCTGGAGCTTAGGATTTTTTCTGTTTTCTATGGCAATTGCTTTAAAATAACTCTTCCATAACTCTTCAAATGTTTCATCAGCACCATTGTCTGTATAAACTGAAATATCCTCTTTAGTAAAGATAACCTGATTTGTATCATATAATGCAAAAACATTCCGCTTTGCATCATGAATTATCCATGGCTGATCAGATAATCTTTCCTTAAAGTGCTCCGCGATGAGCATAGTAATATTATTATCAGGCTCAATCTTTGAATAGTATAAGCCGCTATTGAGCTTTTTAAACCTCAAAATACCAAGAAATCTATGGACTTCGCCGGAAACCTTGTATGCAAGGTCATGAACCCTTAGTACATCAGGG
>JAAYTR010000115.1 GCA_012523685.1 Clostridiaceae bacterium
CACTGTCATCCTGAGGGTCGCACAGCGGAGTCGAAGGATCTTATGTTTAGCTTACAGTATTTGAAAAGGAAAGGACCAGCTATGAAAACTAATATCGTCTTAATCGGGCTTATGGGAGCAGGGAAGACCACCATCGGTAAAACACTTTCAGCTCTTTTGGATATGCCCTTTACTGACAGTGATGAAAACATCGAAAAAACCTACGGAAATATCAGCGATCTTTTTAGTAAAGGTGAGGATTATTTTCGTAACATTGAAACTAAAATGATTCAAAGTATGGCCACTCTTGATGGTGTTATTATGTCAACCGGCGGTGGAGTTATCCTGAGACCTGAAAACATGAAAGCATTGAAAGAAAAGGGTGTAATATTCTATATAAAACGTTCTGTTGAAGATATTTTAAAAACTGTTGAGGCAGAAACCCGACCTTTATTAAAAAATAATCCTGATGCTTTATATAGGATTTCGGAAGAAAGGGAATTTCTATATAATAAGTACTGTGATTATGTTATAGACGGATCTGACATAGAAAAAGCTGCTAAAACAATCAGGTCAATTTGGACTAAAATATCATAGTCAGGGATTTTAAACAATATATTTGACACAGGGTACTAATTTCATGGTGACTGAACTTTGAAAAAGACAGATATCCTGTATCTTTTTTTAATAATGTTAATTGTCTATATTATTTCGCTTATTATATTTGGGAATGATCAGAGTTCAAATCGTATTATTTTAGATGGATCTGACATTGATATTCAGTACTCTCAGGAAAGGCTTAACAATAAGATTCAGCAAGATAATAATATCTATGATACGGTTGAGGTAAGCAGTAATCCGGTTATAAATGCACGCTCAGCACTGGTTATGGACTTTGAAACAGGTACAATACTTTATGAAAAAAATGCTTATAGAAAAAGGCCGATGGCCAGCACAACAAAGATTATGAGTGCAATAATTGCGCTGGAGAACAGTGATTTAGATGAGGAAGTATTAATCAGTGGTAAAGCAGCAGGTATGAGCGGATCTGTAATGGGTCTAAAAAAGGATAGCGTTGTCAGCATGTATGATCTTCTTAACGGTATGCTTATTTGTTCAGGAAATGACGCAGCCGTTGCTATTGCTGAACATATCGGAGGAACTGTAGAAAGATTTTGTGAGATGATGAATGATAAAGCAATAGAAATCGGAGCTTTTTCAACCAACTTCTCAAATCCGCATGGCTTAGACGCAGAGAATCATTATACAACTGCGTATGATTTAGCAAAAATAACGAGATATGCACTAAAGAATCCCGTTTTCAATGAAATTGTGAAAAAAAGTGAATACTATTTCAATGGCAGAGTCCTGAAGAGTACAAATGAAATGCTGTCAAACTATGAGGGGGCTGATGGTGTTAAAACAGGATATACAGGTCTTGCCGGAAGATGTTTGGTAGCAAGTGCAACTAAGAATAATATGAGATTCATTTCTGTTGTATTATTCTGTGACACAAAAAACTTACGTACTTCCAGCAGTCAAAAAATTTTGGATTATTCCTTCAACGAATATGGGAGGGTTCATCTTCTTGAAAAAGGCCGCATTGCAGGCTCGGTTAAAGTAGATCGTTCTAAGTCTTTACCAGAGGTTATGGTTGCAGTTTCGGAAGACTTAATAGCAGTATTAAAACACTCTGAACGGGATAAGCTCTATACAAGAGTTTCATTGCCGGAAAAAGTAATGGCTCCTGTAAGACGGGGAAGTGTTATGGGAACAATCTCAATATTTCAGGGAGATAAAATTATCGCAGAAACCTCTTTAATAACTATAGAGAGTGCTCAGAAAATGGAGCTGTGGGATTATTTTATGAATGTCGTTAAAAAATGGCTTGTATTAATACATTAACATTTTGCAATTTTTTAATTTTAAACTTGCAAAAATATTTTATATATCATACAATATGAAAAATGATGTCAATTACGATATTAGGAAATACTTGGAGGTTTAAATGCAGGCGTTTGAAAATTTTAACAAAGAGGAACTTGTTAAGAGGAAAAATGAGCTTTCAGAGGAATATGAAAATTTTAAAAAACAAGGTTTAAAACTGGATATGTCGAGAGGAAAACCTTGTATTGAGCAGTTAGATCTTTCTAATGGGCTTTTTAATGATGTACAAAATCTATTTTCAGAAGACGGTACTGATTGCCGTAACTATGGAATTCTTGACGGTATATTAGAAGCTAAAAGACTATTTGCTGAGTTATTTGATGTAAATACAGATGAAATTTTTATAGCCGGTAATTCAAGTCTGAGTCTCATGTATGATTTAATGGCAAAAGCATTTAACCATGGTTTAAATGGCTTTGAAAAACCATGGAGCAAGCTTGATAAAATAAAATTCCTTTGTCCTTGTCCCGGTTATGATCGCCATTTCGCTATAACTCAGTTATTCGGAGTTGAAATGATTATTGTTCCGATAGAAAGTAATGGACCCGATATTGAAATGATAGAAGACCTTGTGTCGCAGGATGAAACCATTAAAGGTATGTGGAGCATTCCAATGTACAGTAACCCTTCCGGAATAACATATTCGGATGAAGTAGTAAGAAGATTGGCAAATATGAAGACAAAAGCTTCAGATTTCAGAATTTTTTGGGATAATGCATATGCACTTCATCATCTTTATGATACACCGGACCGGCTTTTGAATATAATTTCGGAATGCCAAAGGGCAGGTAATCCCGACCGGGTATATATGTTCGGATCAACTTCGAAGGTGACCTTCCCCGGAGCAGGAGTGGCATTTGTGGCTTCCAGCAAAGAAAATATAAATCATCTGAAAAAGCAGATTTCCATACAAACCATTGGATACAATAAAATAAATATGCTTTTCCATACCCGTTTTTTAAAGAATGCTGCAACTGTTAATGAGCATATGAAAAAGCATGCTGAAATATTAAGACCAAAATTTGAAGCAGTCCATGAAATACTTGACAGACGTCTTTCAGGGAAGGGGATTGCATCATGGAATAAACCTAACGGTGGTTATTTTATCAGCCTCGATGTTTTATCCGGCTGTGCCAAAAGGACTGTAAGCCTGGCAAAAGAGGCAGGAGTAGTACTTACAAATGCAGGTGCAACATTCCCGTATGGTACGGATCCACGAGATAGTAATATACGAATAGCACCGACATATCCTCCTTTATCTGAGCTCAGAACGGCCATAGAAGTACTGGCAGTGTGTGTTGAGCTGGCAGCACTGGAAAAAGTGCTTGCTGTGTAGTTTGTTAAAAAGAAACCTATTAAGAAAACAAGCTCACCTTTTAGGTGAGCTTGTTTAAATTGAAACGGTATTATTTTATCTCGATTTTAATAGCAATTATTATTTAAATAAATTACCGATTAAATCAAACAGATTGTACTTGCTGAAAATACTTACAGCAACAAGTGATACGGTCGACATAATCTTGATAAAGATATCCAGACAGGGACCTACAGTATCTTTAAG
>JAAYTR010000116.1 GCA_012523685.1 Clostridiaceae bacterium
ACAAACCCGGTTCCGGAGGATGCCACCACTGTTTTCTTTGTTTCACCAAAGACAGATCTTCTGCCCAGGGAGTTAGAGAATCTTCTTGCTTTTATGGAGAAGGGCGGAGACGCGATTTTCCTGATGGATGTTCAAAATACAGCAGAGGAGATGCCTAATTTTGATATGGTTTTTGAACGGTATTCATTAGCTCTCAATAATGACATTGTTCTTGAAGGTGACCAGAACTGGTATTTGAATGAGTTTACTGTCATTATTCCACAACCGAATGAAAATGATGTAACAACCAACCTGGACCCCAAGTCTCTGTTTGTGTATATGCCGAATTGCCGCAGCGTCAGTATTGAACAGGCGGCTAAGGAGTGGATTGAAACTCAACCGCTTTTCATGACATCCAACAAGTCACAAAGTACGAGTTTGCTTACCGGAGATATTTCTGTAGGACCGTTTCTTCTTGGAGCCCTGTCAGAACATCAGGGGTCAGCACCAAGCAAGATTGCTCTTATAGGAAATGCTACTTTTATAACTGATAACTGGATGCAAAACACAAGCTATAACGGAGCCAGATATATTTTATCCACATTAAACTGGATGCAGGATAAAACAGATTCCATTATAGTACCTTCCAAGAGTTTAATGTCGGAACCAATTAATCTGTCTGAATCAACCAAGTTCATTGCATTCATTGTTCTTAGCTTTTTATTGCCTCTGGCAATAATCGGACTTGGTGTATTTGTCTGGATAAGGAGGAAACATCTATAATGAAGAATTGGAAGAAGATCATAATTTTATCAGTCATATTTGTGGTCTTTCTGGCAGCCTTCATCTTTCTAAAAGGTAATCTGAGTAAAACAGATAATGGGATTGAAAGCCCGTCACCAACAGATGTTGCTTCTTCAGATGAAATTAAACTAATCGATATTACTCAGGAAGATATATCAAAAATTGTGTTGAAGAGAGAAGATGGAGAAATTGTTCTTACAAAGGAAGAGAGATATGTGGAAACCCTCGAGACTAATGATGACGGAACCACAAAAAAGGTGACCGAGAAAAAGAAGGTATGGGTCAACCCATCTTTTGATGTTGATAATGATTTGGTTGAAGACGTAGTTTCGGCAGCAGCAACTGTTATGACCAAGCGGCTGATAGATGAAAACCCCGGTGACCTGACTATTTACGGTCTTGATAAAACCCTTATAACTACTTTTGTTTCTACGAACGGAAAGGAAGTCAGCATAGAGATTGGTAACCTGACACCTACACAGGACAGTTATTATGTTAGAATTCTTGATATGCCTGCGGTTTATACTATAGACTCTTATAAGGGGAAAACTCTCAGATACGGGAAATTTGATTTAATGAACAAAAATTTATATGGAACAGATGCCCTATCAGCTGAAGATATTACGAGCCTGAGCTTTAAAAGGTCAGGAGAAGAGGTTTTTAGTGCGGAGAAGAGAACTTCATCTGCCGATTGGGTCATAACCGGTCCAATACCTGAACGGGAGGCAAACATTAGTGAGTTTTCAAAGTTCTTAAATTGGGTCAGCTCATTCAGAGTTAAGGAGTTTGTCGAAGAAAATCCTTCAGATTTGAAGCATTATGGCCTGGATTCTCCCAAGTATGTATTTGAATATACTTTAGATGGTGAAATGTACCGGGTGATGCTTGGAAACAAGAATGATTCAGAATATTATGGAATGATGGAAGGTAATAATACTGTATTTTCAGTAGATGCCATCAATCTGAATTTTGTAGATTTGCCGCTTAAGGACTTAGTCTCGTTGTTTGCCTATATTCCTCTTATTTATGACGTTGAGAAGCTTGTAATTGAGATAGATGGCAGGACCGATGTGCTTCTTATTAATGAAAGCCAGGAAGAGGGTACAACACCAGAATTCCATTTCAATGGACAAAAGATAGAGAATGATGAGCAGGAAAAACGTTTTAGAAAGTACTATCAGGGAGCCATCAGCATAATGGGAGACAAGATAGATTTGGATTCGGTACCTTCCGGTGAGGCTGCAATTCGTCTTACCTATACCATGAAGAAAGCGGAGCCCGATAAAATAGTAAAAGTAGAGCTTATTCCGACTAATGACGGTTATGGTTATTTTATAGTGAGAAATGATAACTATACAGGGCTTGTTATTGGTGAAAGAAAGCTTCATGATGAATCAGATACGGGAATTCGAAAAGCCTACGAGAATCTGGTCGATGCTCTGGCGAAAACTGAATAGCATTGTTTATTGAGAGTTGGTTATATGCCAACTCTTTTTTTAAGCCCTGTAAAGGAACCCGTTTTGTGTTTTTATACAAAATGTTCCCGGAATACGTATAAAAAATTGGCATAATTAAGGCTTTAAATACTGATTTGTCCTTTAGATTTTATTGAAATATATAAAGTATTGTGATACAATTAACAAGGATTTGTTAAGCTATTAACAAATCGGTTTAATCAACAAGATTCGGGAGGTTGTCACTATGAGTTGCGGTTGCTGTAAAGCAGACAATAAGACAGAAGCACTGGACAAAATAATCGCTAAATACAAAGACACCCGCGGCGCACTGATTCCTGTACTGCATGAAGCTCAGGAAATATACGGGTATCTACCCCTGAACGTGCAAAAAAGAGTCGCAAAGGGCTTAAATGTGTCTCTGGCAGATGTATATGGCGTGGTTACATTCTATACTCAATTTTCGTTAAATCCCAAGGGAAAATATAAGATTAATGTTTGTTTGGGTACTGCCTGTTATGTCAAAGGGGCAGGTGAGATTTATGACAAGATTGCCGAGATACTAAAAATCAAGGGTGGACAATGTACACCTGACGGAGTCTTTTCTCTGGATGCATGCAGATGTGTAGGCGCTTGCGGATTAGCTCCTGTTATTATGATAAACGAAGATGTGTACGGAAGACTTTCCGTAGATGATGTTCCTGGTATTATACAAAAGTATCTCGATATGGAAGCTGAAGCTGTTTAAAATATGAAGGATATTTCACTACATATAATGGACATTGTTCAAAATTCCATTGTTGCGGGAGCCGACAAAATAAGTGTTGATTTAAAAGTTCAAGGCGATCCTCAGATGCTTATATTAGAAATTCAGGACAACGGCAAAGGGATGGATGAAGAATTTATCAGGGAAGTAACAGACCCGTTTAAAACAAGCAGAACAACTAGAAATGTTGGACTTGGAATTCCGCTGTTGGTACAGTCAGCTAATATGGCAGGCGGAGGGTTAAAAATTAAATCGGAGCCCGGAAAGGGAACGGACCTGCAAGCAAGATTTATTGTAAATCATATAGACAGGATCCCTTTAGGAGATATACCGGAAACTATTAAAATGTTAATAATGGCTAATCCAAATATCTCCTGGACTATTCGCTTTTCTTCCCCAAACGATGATTTTGAGTTGGATACAGATGAATTAAAACAGCATTTAGAAGGAGTTTCAATAGCAAATAACAATGTTCTTGAATGGATACAAAATACAATATCCGGTGGTATAAAATTAGTTTATGGAGGTGTTCTGGATGAAGTCAATTGAAGAATTAAAAGCTATTCGTGATAAAACTTTAAAAGAAATGTCAATACGTGATAATGATGATAAGGTTAGAATTGTTGTGGGTATGGCCACATGTGGTATAGCTGCAGGTGCTAAATCAGTTATGGGTGCTTTTATTGATGAACTAAACAAGAGAAATATCAATAACGTAAGCGTATCTATGACCGGTTGTATCGGGATATGCCGTTTAGAGCCTGTTGCTGAAATCTTTGATGCTAACGGTGAAAAAACAACTTATGTTAAATTAGATGCAGAAAAGGCCAGAAGAATTGTAGCAGAACATATTGTCAACCAGAAGCTCGTTACAGAGTTTACAGTTGGTGCTGCAGAAAGGTAAGGGGGGTTAGATTATGGTTTACAGATCACATGTTTTGATTTGTAATGGTACCGGATGTACGGCTTCCAAAGCACCGGAATTAATGGCAAGGCTGGAGAAAGCGCTTGCGGCAAACGGTATAGAGAAGGAAGTTAAGATAGTAAAAACCGGGTGCTTCGGGCTTTGTGAAAAGGGTCCGATTTTGGTAGTTTATCCTGAAGGAGCTACATACTGTCATGTTACTCCAGAAGATATTGATGAGATCGTAAATGAACACTTAGTTAAGGGACGTATAGTAAAACACCTTCTATTGGGTGATAAGGATGCAGAGGATGTTGCAAAATCGCTTGATAATGTAGATTTCTTTTCACGTCAGTTCCGCATAGCACTTCGCAATTGTGGTGTTATCAATCCTGAGGTAATTGATGAATATATCGCTAAAGATGGTTACATGGCCTTGGCAAAGGCGCTTACAAAGATGACACCTCAGCAGGTTATAGACGAAATCAAAAAATCTGGTCTTCGCGGACGTGGAGGCGGAGGCTTCCCAACAGGTTTGAAATGGCAGTTCGCAGCGGACCAGGTTAACGATCAAAAATATGTTTGCTGTAATGCCGACGAGGGAGATCCGGGAGCATTTATGGACCGTTCAATACTTGAAGGTGACCCTCATACTTTAATAGAAGCTATGGCTATAGCAGGTTACGCAATTGGTTCTAATCAAGGTTATATTTATGTGAGAGCTGAATATCCTATTGCTGTCAATCGTTTGCAGATTGCTATTAATCAGGCACGTGAGTATGGCCTTTTGGGCAAAAATATATTTGGAACCGATTTTTCTTTCGATTTAGAGCTCCGCCTTGGTGCAGGTGCATTTGTTTGTGGTGAAGAAACAGCTCTAATGACATCAATTGAGGGCCATCGCGGTGAACCGAGAACACGTCCTCCTTTCCCGGCTGTAAAAGGACTGTGGGGCAAGCCTACCATTCTTAATAATGTTGAGACCTATGCGAATATCCCCGTTATTCTGTTAAAAGGCGCAGACTGGTTTACCAGTATTGGTACCGAAAAGAGCAAAGGCACAAAGGTTTTTGCCATAGGTGGAAAGATCAATAATACCGGCCTTGTAGAAATACCTATGGGAACTACCCTTAGGGAAGTTGTTTATGACATAGGGGGAGGCATACCCAAAGGCAAAAAGTTTAAAGCTGCACAAACCGGTGGCCCTTCCGGCGGATGTATTCCCGCTGATTATATAGATACCCCTATTGATTATGATAACCTTCTCAAGTTGGGCTCCATGATGGGTTCAGGTGGATTAATCGTTATGGACGAGGACAATTGTATGGTCGACATAGCTAAGTTTTTCCTGGAATTTACAGTTGATGAATCCTGCGGGAAATGCCCGCCCTGCCGTATAGGGACAAAGCGTATGTATGAGATTCTTGACCGTATAACAAACGGTAAAGGAGAAGAAGGGGATATTGAAAAACTTGAGATTCTGGCTGAGAGCATACATCAGGGAGCGCTTTGCGGACTGGGACAAACAGCTCCTAACCCCGTTTTAAGCACCTTGAAATATTTCCGTGACGAATATGAAGCTCATGTAAAGGAACACAGATGCCCTTCCGGAGTTTGTAAAGCAATGCTTAAGTATACTATTATTGCTGATAAGTGTAAGGGCTGCAGCCTCTGTTCAAAGAAGTGTCCTGTAGGTGCTATTTCCGGTGAAATTAAGAAGCCTTACCTTATAGATCAAAGTAAATGTATTAAGTGCGGTGTTTGTATGGACGTATGTAAATTTGCCGCCATTGAGAAGAAATAAGAGGGGAGAGTGAATAATATGTCTGAATTTGTTACCCTTACAATAGACGGTAAAGAAGTAAAAGCACCGGTTGGTTCAACCGTGCTTGAGGCCGCAAAGAGTGCCGGGATTAATATACCCACCCTCTGCTTCCTCAAAGATATAAATGAAATTGGCGCATGCCGTATGTGTATTGTTGATGTGGGAGCCAGAAGCCTTCAGGCTGCCTGTATGTATCCTGTTTCAGAGGGACTGAAGGTAACTACAAATAGTCCCAAGATTCGGGAAACCCGCAAGGTTACTCTTGAGCTTATCCTGTCCTCCCATGAGAAGAAATGCCTTAGCTGTGTAAGAAGCATGAATTGTGAACTTCAAAAGCTTTCTCATGATTTGAATATTCATGATATCCGTTTTGAAGGTGAATTACAGCATTATCCAATTGATGATTTATCACATTCTATAGTACGTGATCCTAATAAATGTGTTTTATGTCGTCGCTGTGTTAGTGTATGTAAAAATGTCCAGACTGTTTCAGCTATTGAAACAATTGATAGAGGTTATAATACTATTGTGGCATCACCGTTCCATATGCCGCTGAAGGATACACCTTGTGTAAACTGCGGACAATGTATTGTGGCTTGTCCTGTCGGCGCATTGCGTGAGAAAAACTCCACAGAAAAGGTTTGGGATGCTTTAAGTAATAAAGATCTTCATGTTGTTGTTCAGACAGCTCCTGCAGTCAGAGCAGCAATAGGAGAAGAATTCGGTTATCCAATTGGAACTCCGGTTACTGGGAAAATGGTTGCGGCATTAAAAAAATTAGGTTTTGCAAAGGTGTTTGATACCGATACTGCTGCGGATCTTACAATAATGGAAGAAGGAACCGAACTGGTTGACAGAATAAAAAATAACGGTACTCTTCCTCTTATTACTTCCTGTAGTCCCGGATGGATAAAATTCTGTGAGCATTTTTATCCTGATATGCTCGATAATTTATCAACATGTAAATCGCCTCAGAATATGTTTGGAGCAGTACTTAAATCATACTATGCCGACAAGATGGGAATAGATCCTTCTAAAATATTCGTTGTATCAGTTATGCCATGTACAGCTAAAAAGTATGAGGCGGAAAGACCTGAATTAGCTTCGACCGGCTATCCGGATATTGATGAGGTTATTACAACCCGTGAGTTGGCTGAGATGATTAAGGAATCCGGAATCGACTTCAGAAATCTGGAAGATGAAGAATTCGATGATCCTATGGGCGAAGCGACCGGAGCAGGTGTTATATTTGGTGCTACAGGCGGTGTTATGGAGGCGGCTCTTAGAAGTGTTCCATATCTGCTGACCGGTAAGGACGATGATAATATTGACATTAAGGTTGTTAGAGGTGTAGAAGCTCTTAAGGAAGCCGAGGTCGAAATCGGCGGCGTTAAAATTAAGGCGGCTGTTGTTCATGGCCTTGGAAATGCAAGAAAGCTTTTGGATAAAGTAAAGGCAGGAGAGGCTGAGTATCATTTCATAGAGATTATGGCCTGTCCCGGCGGTTGTGTCTGCGGAGGCGGACAACCCATCCAGCCTGCAAGTGTTAGAAATGAAGTCAACCTTATGACAGAAAGAGCCAAAGCTCTGTATCAGGAAGATCAAAGCCTCACTTACAGAAGATCACATCACAATCCTAGAGTATTAAAAATGTATGAGGAGTATTTTGAACAACCTGGCGGGCACAAATCTCATAAGCTGTTGCACACACATTATGTAGCTCGTGAGAATTATCCTGAGGACAAATGTAATTAAGACATACAAAAATCCCTCCTTGGTTATTCAGGGAGGGATTCTATTTTACATATCTAGTACTTTATTGGGCTATTTTTTATTACTGACAGGGTAAAATCCCACAAGTATTTTATGTTGGAGTGTTTGTCCGTATATCGGTATGCTCTTTACTGTATCTGTAATTAGAACAAACTAGCAAGAGAATAAATAGCTCGTCAGGATAAAATATTATTTGATACAACAGATGTCGCTTTATAGGAGGAGACTGCATGGAATTTAGCATAGTACTACGTCAAGTACTAATACTTTTTATTATTCTTGTCATAGGTAGTGTGGCGAGTAAATTTAATATCCTGGACTCAAATGGGAGTAAGAAAATCTCTGAGATACTCCTTTATATCGCTACTCCGATGATGATATTTAGTTCTTTTTTTATTGAGTTTTCACAAGAACTGCTTGTAAATGTAATCTGGGTACTTGGATTTTCAACTATTATGTTTATAGTCTCAATAATTCTTTCAAAACATATTTATAGAAAATTCAATATTAATGCCGCTCCAATACTTAGATTTACCGCTGTTTTTTCAAATTGCGGGTACATGGGTATTCCTCTTATGAAAGCTGTTTTCGGCGACGAAGGAGCTTTTTACGGTTCGTTTTATGTTGTGATATTCTATGTATTTCTCTGGAGCTATGGATATATAATTCTTGGTGAAAAAGATACAATGGCTAAAACCATAAAAAGGGTATTACTTAACCCATCTATGATTGCTGTTTATGTAGGAACAATAGTCTTTCTTTTCAGTATTCCGGTTCCTGAAGTTATCAAAGGTGCAGCAAAGTCTGTAGGCGACATGACTATGCCTTTATCTATGCTTATAGTTGGGGCGGCAACCAGTAACACACGGTTTGTATCTTTATTCAGTGATTGGAAAGTGTATGTTTCTTCCCTTGTAAGACTGGTTTTGATGCCGGTTTTAGCATTTTTAATCTCTTTACTTGCAGGAGTTCCGTCTTTACCGTCAATAATTATTGTAACAGCTCTTGCCATGCCTGCAGCTGCAACTGTAGCAGTTTTTGCGGAGACGTTTGATAAGGATACTGTTTTTGCTTCGAAATGTGTTACGGTTTCAAACCTGTTGTCTATAATTACAATTCCCGCAATTATAAGCTGGGTAGCCTCATATATTTAAAGTTTTGTTTGCAGAAATTATAAATTAATGAATTTTTTTATTGCACTTTATTAAATAATGTAAATATTCGCAGTTGAATCTGCTTGTCAAGATGGTATAATATATTGATATCAGTGGATTGAGCAATATTAAAAATGGAGTTGATTTTTTAGTGGAAAGAATAGAGATAAAAAAGTTGAACGAAACCCATAAAGATCTGGAAGGTAAGGAAGTATTAGTATGCGGTTGGATACGCAGCATAAGAGATACAAAGTCTTTTGGGTTTATTGAAATAAATGATGGTTCGTTTTTTAAGAACCTTCAGGTGGTTTTTGATAATAGCTTAGATAATTTTACAGAGATTGCTAAGCTTAATATAGGAAGTGCTATAAGAGTAAGCGGGTATGTAGTAGAGACTCCACAGGCAAAACAGCCATATGAAATTAAGGCGACAGCTGTAGAAATAGAAGGATTGTCAAGTCCTGAGTATCCCTTGCAGAAAAAACGCCATACTTTTGAATATTTAAGAACAATTGCACATCTTCGGCCAAGAACCAATACTTTTTCTGCGGTGTTCAAGGTGCGTTCTGTTCTGGCGTTTGCTATACACCAATTCTTCCAGGAAAGAGGATTTGTATATGTTCATACCCCTATTATTACCTCCAGCGATTGTGAGGGCGCAGGGGAAATGTTTCAGGTAACAACTCTTGATTTAGATAGTGTACCCAGGAACGATAAGGGTGAAGTTGATTACAAAGAAGATTTCTTTGGGAAGCATACAAGCCTCACAGTAAGCGGACAGCTTGCAGTGGAACCCTATGCAATGGCCTTTGGTAAAGTATATACTTTTGGCCCTACATTCCGGGCTGAGAATAGTAATACAACCAGGCATGCAGCTGAGTTTTGGATGATTGAGCCAGAAATTGCATTTGCTGACCTTAATGATGATATGAAGCTTGCTGAGGATATGATCCGATATATCATCAAATACGTTTTGGAAAATGCTAAAGAAGAAATGGACTTCTTTAATCAGTTTATCGATAAGGGCCTCTATGAAAGGCTTAACAATATTCTTAACTCTGATTTTGGATGTATTACTTATACAGAAGCAATAGAGTTACTTGAAAAAAGCGGTCATGAATTCCAATACCCGATAAAATGGGGCGCAGATCTTCAGACAGAGCACGAGCGTTATTTAACGGAACAGATTATGAAAAAACCTATGTTTGTTATAAACTATCCTAAAGAGATTAAGGCTTTCTATATGAGAGTAAATGATGATAACAAGACAGTTGCCGCCATGGATCTTTTGGTTCCGGGCGTTGG
The DNA here is from genome assembly GCA_012523685.1 of Clostridiaceae bacterium. GTDB lineage: Bacteria > Bacillota > Clostridia > DSM-8532 > DSM-8532 > DTU059. The sequence goes on from JAAYTR010000116.1 coordinate 9,965, forward strand.
CGAAATAATAGGCGGAAGCCAAAGGGAAGAGCGTCTTGATGTATTAGTGAAGCGCATGGAAGAAATGGATCTGGACAGAGAAGAGTATGACTGGTATTTGGACACACGGCGTTTTGGAGGTACAAAGCATGCCGGATTTGGTCTTGGATTTGAACGTATGCTTATGTATATGACCGGAATGCAAAATATCAGAGATGTTCTTTCATATCCCAGAACAGTCAACAATGCAGAATTTTAAATGAATTGTCTGACTATAAAAATGTCTTCAAATATAGCTAATAAAAAAATAGAGTTTTACTGAAAGAGAGCTAATTGAATTAGCTCTTTTTTTATTGTCTAAGGAAATTAACTCCAAGTTGTTCTTTAATGTATTAAATATGAATGATAAGTAAAAAATGAAAGGGAAATTAAAAGAATTTTGAAATACAAAGTGATGTCTGATTCCGGGACCATTAGAATTTTTGTTCTCTGCATCTTAATGATGCAAATAATAAACAGGAGGATAATAAAGATGAGAAAAACAATTTCCTTGTTATTGGCTGCCGCTATGGTATTCTCTTTAGCGGCATGCGGAAAAAAATCTCCAAACACAAAAACTCCGTCGCCTTCGCCTGGAACTGCTTCACCAACACAAGGAGCTGTTCCGACAGAACCGGTTACACTTAAGTTTGCGAACTATGCAATACTTGAAGCGGGTTATGAGGACTTCTGGAATGGTGTAAAAAAAGACTTTGAGGCGAAATACGACAATATTACAATCGAGTGGGTCACGGCACCATACGGCGAAATTGTAAATCAGGTTATTAATATGGCTGGAGGGGGAGATAAGGTCGATATTTTGTTCGGTGAAATTGGTTGGATTCCTACATTCGAAGATGCAGGTCTTGCTGTTCCTGTAGATACTATTTTATCGAAGGAATTTCTGGATGACTTCTATCCCGCGATGCTGGAAGCTTGCAGTATAAACGGAAAACCCTATGCACTTCCCATGTATGTTTCCCCCTTTGTTTTATACTACAATAAGGATTTGTTTACTAAAGCAGGTTTAGATCCTGAAAAACCACCAAAAACATATGACGAGATGCTTGAGATGGCAGAAAAATTATCAAAGCTTAAGACAGCCGACGGCAACAAGGTATATGCATTTGGTCAAACAACAGCATCTGTGCCTATCTCAGGAGCTTCATTAACGGCAATGGTTTATAACTTCGGCGGAAGAGTATTAACTATGGACGGAGAGCTCGATGCTGACTCTGAAGCTTTTAAACAAGCTTTTGAAATGGTAAAGCTGTTGGATCAAAAGGGATATAACCCGCAGAATGCAAAGCTCAAGGATTTGAGAAATTTATTTGCTCTAGGACAATTGGCAATGTACTATGATCAGTCCTGGGGATACAACGGTGCATCTACCATAAACCCGGATATAAAGGACTTTACTGCATCAGCGGCACCTTTGGCCGGTGGAAAAGGAAAAGGAGAAAGTATTCTTCAAGCTGCAACTCTTGTATTAATGGACAATGGCACGGCTCAGAAACAAGCCCTCAAACTTTTTGTAGAATACCTCGTTTCAGCAGAAGTTCTAAATGACTTTTTGGCTATTACTCCGGCATATCCTGCCAGACAATCAATGAAGGATTTGGAGGTAGTTGCTAAAAGTGAAATATTAAAAGGGGCTAAGGATTCGCTGGATAAGACTATGCCATCAGCATTTGTTCCGGAATTAAATGACATTAATTTAGAGCTATGCACATTGGCTCAATCAATAACAGTAGGCGGAAAGAGTGTAGATCAGGGTATAGCAGACTTTAAGAAAGCTGCTCAAGCTTTGCTGGAATAATAACAATTGTAAGGGGCTGGCTGAAAACAGCGGTCATTTGACACGTTCCGTATTTTGAGACGGCCTCTTATGGCAATATAAAACGATGATATACATCACTGTTTGATTCTGTAATGAACTAAGGAAAGCTGATTGTCAGGTGAACAAGAGTATGAGTAGACCATTAAGAAAAAAATTAATCCCTATGAAGCGATCAACAGGAGATATTATTTTTTCATCGTTATTACTGCTTCCGGCACTTATAATGACGATTGTATTTATAGTAGTACCCATTGTTGACTCTGTGATTAAAAGTTTCCTGGACTTTAGAATAAAAAATATAATATCAGGCCAACCAGGGGAATGGAATAATTTTGCGAATTATATCAGGCTTTTTCAGAGCCAAAAACTAATGGGAGCAATTATAGCAACTTTTAGTTTTGTAATTTTTGTTGTTATATTGCAATTTATTTTTGGCATGATTTTAGCTTTAATTTTAAACTCAAATGTTAAATTCGCAAGATTCATCAGAAGTATCATGATGACCCCCTGGGTTGTACCCACAATAATTTCTGCACTGATATGGATGTGGATGTTCCAGCCTCAATATGGTCTGATAAAGTATTTTGTTGGTTTAGTTTCAGGCGGAGAGATTACTAATTTTGCAATGCTTAATAATCCCAAAACAGCACTGCTGGGTATTGGGATAGCGGCATTATGGAAACAGATACCTCTTACAACCTTATTATTACTGGCAGGTCTTCAAAATGTACCCGATGATATGCTGGAGGCAGCTACTATTGATGGTGCAGGAAAGACGAGACGATTCTTTGACATTGTATTACCTTATTTAAAAAGTGTAATAAAGATTGTAATATCAATGGCTATAATAGCAAACTTCAAACAATTCCCGCTAATTTGGACAATGACAGGGGGAGGTCCTGATAACTCTACTACAACGCTTGCGGTATTGAGTTACCGTGAGGCTTTTGTTTCAAATAATCTTGGCTCAGGTGCGGCAGTTACTACAATATGGATGTTGCTGATGATAGTCGTAATCTTAATATATAATAAACTTTTGGGCGCAACGGATATAGATTAAGAGGAGGTATAAAGAATGAAAAATAAAATATTTTCAAGCCTCCTGAAATATATAGTTTTAGCAGTAATACTTGCCTTTCTGCTTTTTCCGATATATTGGGTGCTTATAACATCATTTAAGAGTAATATGGAAGCTTATAGATATCCGCCATCATTTTTTCCGGTAGCTCCTACCTTAGATGCGTATATAAAGCTATTTGAAGTTAACAATGACTTTTTTGTATATTATAAAAATAATTTCATTGTATCAGGAGTAACGGCATTAATAACTACTATCCTGGCAATTTTTTCAGGATATGCCCTATCAAGATTCAGGTTCAAGTGGAATAAATGGGCAGTTGCGCTTTTGCTATCGTCACAAATTTTTCCGGTAGTCAGCAGAATGATTTCACTATATGACCTTCTTGGCGATATCAATTTGATTAACACAATGGAGGGACTAATTCTGGCCCTTATTGCAGATATGCTTCCATTCACTGTTTTGCTTATGGTGAGCTTTTTCGATGCCGTTCCCAATGCTATTGAAGAGGCGGCATTTATTGACGGTGCAACCAGAGGCCAAATATTGTTTACAATTGTAACACCTCTTGTTAAGCCCGGAATGCTGGCTGTAGGACTATATGCATTCTTAGCTACATGGGATGATTACCTCCATGCAGCTACGTTAATTCAAACCGATACTTTACGTACTTTATCGGCCGGAGTCGCATTAAGATACTTAGGAGAACTCTCTTATGATTGGTCGCTTATAAATACTATTTCCATAATCGGTACTGTTCCTATGGTTGCATTATTCTTCTTCTTCCAGAAATACATGGTTAAGGGATTAGTAGCAGGTGCAGTGAAGGGATAGTCAGCATAAAACATTAATGTCCATCAGAAAGGATAAAACAATGCTTGTAAACAATAGAGATATGTTGTTATTAGCTCGTAAACGGGGATATGCAATACCTGCATTCAATACGCAGGGTGGCAACTACGATATTATTTGGTCCATCTGTAAGACAGCCGAAGAAATGCAGTCACCAGTAATACTTGCCCACTATATTTCTACCGGAGCATATTCAGGACATGACTGGTTCGTTCAGGTGGCAAAATGGTGTGCCAATAAGGTTTCAGTACCGGTTTTAATCCACCTGGACCACGGAGACAGCTTTGATACCTGTATGAAAATGCTGAA
>JAAYTR010000117.1 GCA_012523685.1 Clostridiaceae bacterium
AACCTTAATTTAATGGAAGAAACCTTGAGAGATTTGTTAAAGCTTTTGTCACCTTTTGCACCTCATTTTGCCGAAGAAATGTGGGAGACATTAGGCGAGAAAGACTCTATCTTTAACCAGAGCTGGCCTGTACATGACGAAAAAGCTCTTGTGAAGGATGAGGTTGAGATTGCTGTTCAGTTTAACGGACAGATTAAGTTCAGAATGAATGTGCCTACCGGTTCAGACAATAAGGAAATTGAAGATATTGTTAAGAATGACCCGCGTTCGGCTCAATATCTGGAAGGAAAAAATATAGTCAGGATAATTGTTGTAAAAGGCCGTTTAGTCAATATTGTCGTAAAATAAGAGGTGCGATAGAATGGATCAGGCATTTAGATTTCTTATAATGGCTGGAGTGACATACTTAGCATTTTTGTGCGTTATAAGGGTTGTTATGGGAAGCCAGTATAAATCGAAATCATTTCTTATCAATATTATTGGAATGTTTACAGCTTACGGAAGCTTTATTATAAGCCGTTACAATAATGTACTAAAGCTTCCGGTCTATCTGTATTACATACTGCTGATATTTTTAACCGTATTTCTGCCTCCTCTGGTTTTGAAGATGAAAAGTGATCAAACCCTCAAATACGTCGCTTTCGGGATTGTTGCCGTTCCGCTGCTTCATCTTTTGTTTTCACTATTACTGGGATGGGGCGGGTATTTACCATTTATTCAAATACCATCTCTATGGGAGCTATTATAGCTTGTTCATGAAAGCTGGATAAAGCTGTTACAAAGAAGAAATATGGAGGCGATTTTTTGAGCATAGAAAGACCGGATGAAGCAAGGCTGATGCAACCTTCGGTTTTGGCATTTATGGGTGATGCGGTATTTAATCTTTTCATACGGGAAAGATTAATAATGAAAAAAAAAGGAACTTCTCATAAGTTGCATGTTTTAGCAACCGAATATGTAAAGGCGGCTTCCCAGTCGAAAATATCAAAGGCCTTATTGGATACCTTTACCGAGGATGAGGCATATATTTTCAAGCGGGGAAGGAACACGAAATCCACTACTATACCCAAGAACGCCGACATACAAGATTACAGGCATGCTACCGGATTTGAGGCATTATTAGGTTATCTGTATTTGACAAAACAGAAAGAGAGACTGTATCAATTGATGGAGCAGGCGGCCGATATTATTGAGGCACCCGGAACGGAGTAAAATAATGAGAAAGAATAATTTCGGATCAAAGAAGCGTTCAAGGTCTAAACCCGTTGTCAAAGGAAGAAACAACCGGGATGGCAGTAAGGAGAGAAAATCCAGAGAAAGTGGACAAAGCGGGCTACACTCCCCGATTAATAAAAGAGATAAAGTACGGAACAAAAAAGAAGAAATTGGAGTTATGAGACCCTTCAATGAAGCTGGAATAAAAGATATTGTTGACAGAGAAGACAGAGTGGAAGGAAGAAACTCCGTTTTTGAGGCAATGAGATCCGGACGTCCTATAAACAAACTCTTTGTTGAAAAGGACAGTGAGGATGTGTTAATTTTAAGAATTGTGGCAATGGCCAGAGAAAAAGACATCCCTATCCAATACCTTGAGAAAAATAAGCTTGACTCTATATCACAAACAAGAACTCATCAGGGAGTGATTCTGGAGGTTGCCGCTAAGGAATATGTTGATGTTGAGGATATTTTAAGGATTGCTGAAGAAAAAGGAGAAAAGCCGTTTGTACTTGTCCTTGATGGCATTACCGATACAAATAATTTAGGATCTATAATCAGAAGTGCCGAATGTGCAGGTGTTCATGGAATAATACTTCCTAAGCGCCGCTCGGCCACTTTAAACGCAACAGTGGCAAAAGTGGCGGCAGGGGCATTAGAATATGTTCAGGTAGCACGAGTTACAAACCTGGTTCAAACTTTGAGAGCTCTTAAAAGTGAAGGCTTGTGGATCATTGGTGCTGACATGGATGGAGAAACAAATTTTCAGGATGCTGATCTTACAGGTCCTGCCGCGCTTGTTATCGGAAGCGAAGGAGAGGGTTTATCCAGGCTGGTGAAGGCCGAATGCGATCTAATGGTTAAAATACCGATGAAGGGCAGGATTTCTTCGCTCAACGCAGGGGTTGCCGCAGCTCTTATTATGTTTGAAATATCAAGACAGAGAGGATAATAAATTTTATATTAATATATTAACACTACGTATTGGGGGTATATAGAATTCTATATGATGTAATTTTATAGCTTGGGGGGCTGGGTATGAAACGACGGTCTAAATATATTTTTATGATTATTATAGTTTCAATACTGTTCGCCGGCACAAATATTTTTTTGTTTCAAAGGTACATTGGACTGGTAGAAGGCGACGTTGAGGATATAAATCAACTGGGAACTATAAGAGGTTCTATTCAGAGGTTCACGAAGCTGGAGCTTGTTAATGGAGAAAATGAATTCATTAAAAACCGGATAGATAATATTTTAGAGACGCATAAAAAGCTTAATACACCATTTCTGAATGAAACAGAGGAAAAGTGGGAAGAACTCAAATCAATAGCTGTAAAGTACAGGCATACTCCAAATGATTATTACAGAAAGATTCTGATACAAACCAGTGAGGAATGCTGGGATATAATTGACAATGCAATACTAAAAAATCAACATATCGCAGAAAACAAGACAGCCTACCTTGCGCTTCCAATAGTATTTTTAGTTTTTGAGCTGATTTTCGGTTTAGTGCTTATTTATATTATTAAAAAATATGTATATGATAACCTGGGAACCTTCGCGGCTTATGACAACTTGACCAAAGCACACAGCAGAAGATATTTCATTGAATACATGAATAAGGAGATTTCCAGAGCTGAACGAAAAAATTCTGCATTTTCATTAATTATGTTCGATATAGATCGTTTTAAGATTATAAATGATACATACGGTCACAGTACTGGAGACGAAGTTCTGAAAACCCTGATTAATATTGTACAAAAAGATTTACGTAAATCCGATATAATTTCAAGAATAGGCGGAGAGGAGTTTACTATTCTGCTTCCCGACTCCAGGCTCAGGGAAGCTGTCCATACTGCGGAGAGATCACGGAAGACTATTGAGAAATACTACTTCAAAGATATAGGCAATATAACAGTGAGTTTTGGAGTAACTACATATCAAGAGGGCGATAAAGTTGATGATATATTGAAGAGAGCCGACACAGCTCTTTATCTTGCCAAAAATGGAGGAAGAAACCGGACTGAAACGGTTTAGTCTTATTTATGGTATAGTTACTATGTAGTAAATGTAATTAATACCCTGCGTATTAAGATATATTTACAGGTTTTTATACAGGAGGTGTAGTATGTCTGCTGCTGACGTAAAGACCATTAGTAAAATGGCTGACATGGCTGCTATTTATATTGACGAAAAAGAACTGGAAATCTATGCATCTCAGCTGGATGAAGTTATCAGATATATGGAGGAAATTAAGAGTCTGGACACAGATGACGAAGAACCCATGGAGCATATTCTGGCTGTTAAAAATGTATTCCGCGAAGATGTTGTCACTGGTGAAAATATAAGGGACGAATTCATTAAAAACACCTCAATTGATGAAGATGGTTATTTCAAAGTACTTGCGGTGGTAGAGCTGATATGAGTATATGTAAAAAAACCATTATAGAAACAGCAGAATTACTCAGATCCAGGGAAATTGGTGCTGTTGAGCTCACTAAAGAGTATATAAATCAAATAAAAAAGAAAAATCCGGATATTAATGCGTACGTGACTGTTTGTGAAAATGAGGCCATTAAGGCTGCTGAGACCGCTCAAAAACTTCTGGATTCAAATGAAGATATATCTTATCTTTGTGGTGTTCCAACAGCTTTAAAGGACAATATTTGTACTAATAATATCAGAACCACCTGCGCTTCAAAAATGCTTGAGAATTTCTTACCCCCTTATTCAGCAACAGTTTACAATAAGCTTCAGAAGAGCGGAGCAGTGTTGTTAGGAAAGCTTAACATGGACGAGTTTGCTATGGGGAGCTCTTCCGAGCATAGTATTTTTGGAGCTGTTCATAATCCATGGAATACAGCATATGTTGCCGGCGGTTCAAGCGGAGGTTCAGCAGCCGCCGTAGCGGCAGATCTCTGTGCGTTTAGCCTGGGATCTGATACAGGGGGATCCATAAGACAGCCGGCCTCCTTCTGCGGTGTTGTTGGACTAAAACCAACCTATGGCCTGGTTTCAAGATTGGGTTTAATAGCATTTGCATCCTCATTGGATCAAATCGGCCCGATGACTAAAGATGTAGCAGACTGCGCACTTATTATGAATGTCATAGCAGGATATGATCCAATGGACTCAACCTCGGTAAAAGTCCAGGCAGTAGATTATTTAGATGGCCTGGAGAGAGAGGTTGACGATTTAAAAATTGTTCTGCCCCGGGAGTTTTTTGATTCAGCATTAGATGAGGATGTAAAAGACATTATAATGCGCGCATTGAAGGACCTGGAATCCGGGGGCGCCATTCTGTCTGAATGTTCACTTCCCTCAATTAAAAATGCTGTACCCGCGTACTACATTATTTCTTCTTCTGAAGCCAGTTCCAATCTGGCGAGATTTGACGGGATACGGTATGGATACCGGGATGAAAATGCGAAGAATATATCCGATCTGTATCGGCGTTCAAGATCAGAAGGCTTTGGCCGTGAAGTAAAGAGACGTATTCTGTTAGGAACATATGCATTAAGCTCGGGATATCAGGACGAACTCTATAAGAAAGCGCTTAAAGTGCGAAGTATGATTTCAAGAGAATTCAATAATGCATTTAAAAAATATGATGTTATAGCAGCTCCCACATGCCCGACAGTAGCTTTTAAATTAGGTGAGAAACTAGACGACCCACTTAAAATGTATCTTAATGATATTTATACCGTTGCTGTAAATCTGGCAGGACTTCCTGCCATATCTGTACCCTGCGGCAAAGATAAGAATGGGTTACCGGTAGGAATTCAGCTCATAGGGAAACCATTTGGCGAAAAACTTCTTCTGAATATCGCAAAAATGATTGAGATGAAAGCAGGAAGACTTCAAATTCATGAAGAAAAGGAGGACTTGTGATGGGGTATGATACCGTTATTGGACTTGAAATACATGTGGAACTCAAAACAAGTTCTAAAATTTTCTGTGGATGTAAAAATGAATTTGGCGGTGAACCAAATACAAGATGTTGCCCTGTATGCCTCGGAATGCCCGGCACACTGCCTGTGTTAAATAAAAAGGTATTGGAATACACCGTAAAGGCGGGACTGGCTATGAACTGCAAGACAGCAGGTTTCAGCAAATTCGACCGCAAGAATTATTTTTATCCCGATATGCCGAAAGCATATCAGGTAACACAGCATAATCTGCCGATTTGTTATGATGGCTATGTGGATATAGTTGTCGGTCATGAGATTAAAAGAATTGGCATTGAACGAATCCATATTGAAGAGGATGCGGGAAAGCTTATTCACAGTTCTGACGGACAAGACTCCCTGATTGATTATAACCGGTGCGGGGTTCCTCTCATAGAGATTGTTACAAGACCCGATATAAGTTCACCGGAGGAAGCAAAAATTTTTCTGGAAACAATCAAAACCATTCTGGAGTATATTGAGGTTTCAGACTGTAGAATGCAGGAGGGTTCACTAAGAGCAGATGTAAATCTTTCGCTCAAACCCAAAGGATCAAATACACCTGGCGTAAGAACCGAGATGAAGAATCTAAATTCTTTGCGAGCAGTCCAAAGGGCTGCACAGGCTGAGGCGGAGAGGCAGGCTCGAATACTGGATGCCGGGCAGGAGGTGTATCAGGAAACCAGAAGATGGGATGATCATAAAGGTGAGAGTTTTGTAATGCGGGGTAAGGAAGAATCTATGGATTACAGGTATTTTCCCGAACCGGACCTGCCTCCTGTATGTCTTGACGAAAACTTTGTCAGGACTATTAAGAAAAGTATGCCGGAGCTTCCCGGAATGCGAAGGGAAAGATATGTAAATCAGTTTGGAATTCCGAAATACGATGCTGAGCTTATTACACAAAACAAACATATTGCAGACCTTTTTGAGAGTACCACCGAAATTTGCGGTAATCCGAAACTTGTGAGCAACTGGATAATGACTGAGATTATGAAGAGGATTAATGAAACTGGTGAAATGATTCTTGAATCAATTAACGGGGAAAACTTCGGACAGACTTTACTTCTCTTAGATAAGGGCGAGATAACCCATGCATCAGCTATACAGGTAATAGATGTGCTTCTGGAAACAGGCGAAGAACCTGTCAAAATAATAGAACGGCTGAACCTTAGGGTGCAAAGGGATGAAACCCTTGTAGAAGATACAATAACGCAAGTTATTAATGATTATCCTGATGCTCTTAACGACTATATTTCGGGGAAAGAAAAAGCCTTTGGCTTTTTTATGGGAAAAACCATGGCCGCATTAAAAGGAAGGGGAGACCCGTCCCAGGTAAAGAGAATGCTTGCAAAAGAGCTCCAGAAAAGAATGAATCAATAAAAAATATTATCATTTATACTGTTTTTAGCCGATATATAGCATGTATCCAGTTATAATAGAATATAAATTGACGCTAAATATTGTATCTGTTATAATCAGTTCTAAATTATTGTATGTTTGATAATTCTAGAGGCGTTTTAACAGAAAATAAACGCCTTTTACATATTGAGGAGGATTAAAAATGGATAAGGATACCGGGGTATTCAGTTCAGATATATTCGGTTCAAACGTTTTTAACGATTTTGTAATGCGGGAAAGGCTACCGAAGGCTACCTATAAAAAATTAAAGGAAACCATTAATTTAGGCTTGCCATTAGATCCGGATGTTGCCGAGGTAGTTGCATGCGTTATGAAGGACTGGGCGGTTGAAAAGGGTGCAACCCATTATACCCATTGGTTTCAACCTATGACGGGAGTTACCGCCGGTAAACATGATTCTTTCTTAACCCCTACCAGCGACGGAAGAGCTATTATGGAGTTTTCAAGCAAGGAACTCATTAGGGGTGAACCTGATGCATCCTCCTTTCCGTCGGGTGGATTGAGAGTGACTTTTGAAGCAAGAGGGTATACCGCATGGGATTGTACATCACCTGCATTTGTTAAGGACAGAACATTGTTCATACCCACTGCGTTCTGCTCTTATACCGGAGAAGCACTGGATCTTAAAACTCCTCTTTTAAGATCAATGGAAGCAATATCTAAAGCCTCACTTAGAATATTGCGCCTGTTTGGTGATACAAATACAAAAAATGTTGTTACCACAATGGGGGCTGAACAGGAGTATTTTTTAGTTGATAAAGAATACTTTTTGAAAAGGAAGGACCTTATTTATACAGGAAGGACACTTTTCGGTGCAAGACCTCCAAAAGGTCAGGAGCTTGATGATCATTATTTTGGCAATCTTAAGGACAGAGTCTCCCAGTTTATGCATGAGCTTGATAAAGAGCTCTGGAAGCTCGGAGTAACTGCTAAAACCAAGCATAATGAAGCGGCCCCTGCTCAGCATGAGCTTGCTCCCGTATACTCAACAACAAATATTGCCACTGACCATAATCAATTGACAATGGAGGTTATGAAAAGCGTAGCAGACAGGCTTGGCCTGGCCTGCCTGCTTCATGAGAAGCCCTTTGCCGGAGTAAACGGTTCAGGTAAACATAATAACTGGTCCCTTTCAACAGATGAAGGAAAAAATCTGCTGGATTCAGGGTCCACTCCGCTTGACAATGCTCAGTTCCTTATTTTTGTATGTGCAGTAATCAAGGCCGTTGATGAATATGCGGATTTATTACGTTTCTCGGTAGCATCGGCAGGAAATGACCATCGGTTAGGAGCAAATGAGGCCCCTCCCGCAATTGTTTCGATTTATCTGGGTGAAGAGTTGACAAATGTTTTTGAACAGATTGAAACAGGAGTGGCCAAGGATAACGGAAATTGCAGAACTTTGGAAATAGGTGTTTTGACTCTGCCTATTCTGCCAAAGGATACAACCGACAGGAACAGGACATCCCCTTTTGCGTTTACAGGTAATAAGTTTGAGTTTAGAATGGTTGGGTCATCCCAATCAATAGCAACTCCGAATTTTATAATAAACACTATAGTGGCTGATTCTCTGAATCAGATTGCCGACAGGCTCGAAAAAGCATCAGATTTTCAGACAGAGGTGCATTGCGTTGTTAAAGATATTATAAAGAAACATAAACGTATTATTTTTAATGGAAATAACTATTCTGAAGAATGGGTTTTGGAAGCCGAAAGAAGAGGATTACCAAATCTTAAAACTGCAGTTGATGCCATCCCGGCCTTGATTGATAAGAAAAATATTGAATTGTTTAATAGGACCGGTGTGTTAACTCCCACAGAAGTTTATTCCAGATACGAAATACAGCTGGAGAACTATATAAAAACATTGAGAATAGAAGCCCTTACAATGGCTGAAATGATTAGCCGCCAGATTCTTCCGGCAGCAATATATTACGTAAAACGCGTTGCAGATACGGTATCAGCTTTAAATTCCGCAGGTGCGGATTCTAAGTCTACAAAAAAGACTTTGGACAAACTGGTGGTTCTTACATCCAGTTTGAGGATTGATGCGGATGCTTTAAATGAATCTATTGAAACTCTTGATAAAATGACCGGTGACAAATTGATTAAAGCAAGAGCGTACATGGAAATGGTTATTCCCATTATGGAGGACTTGAGAAAGGACGCAGATAAACTTGAGAATATGATGGATGCAAATCTCTGGCCTATCCCTACTTATGGAGATCTCCTTTTTGGTTTGATTTGATGTTAATGGGTTTTGTCATCCTGAGTACATACCAGAATCTAAAAGGGCTGTTTCAAACGAAACAGCCCTTTATTAATGGTTAAAAACCTGAATTCTATTTTCCGAACAAAGCAAAGAAAATGCCTGCAGCAACGGCAGATCCTATAACTCCTGCCACATTAGGTCCCATTGCGTGCATGAGTAGAAAGTTACTCGGATTGGCCTTTTGGCCTTCAACTTGGGATACTCTGGCAGCCATCGGTACTGCAGACACACCGGCAGAACCAATGAGCGGGTTGATTTTTCCGCCTGAAAGCCAATACATGAGTTTGCCCAAGAGTAGACCTCCAACGGTACTGAAAGCGAAAGCTATTAAACCTAATGCAATTACTTTTATAGTCTCGGCTTGAAGGAATCTTTCGCCTACGGCTTTAGCGCCGACAGACACGCCTAAGAATATGGTTACAATATTCATAAGTTCATTTTGAGCTGTTTTTGACAACCTTTCAGTTACACCTGACTCTCTCAGAAGGTTTCCAAGCATTAACATACCTATAAGCGGTGCTACCGAAGGAAGAAGTAAGATACATAAAACGGATACTACAACAGGGAACACTATCTTCTCAGCTTTGGATACTTCCCTT
>JAAYTR010000118.1 GCA_012523685.1 Clostridiaceae bacterium
GGGATAGATGTTGGCGCAAAAAACGAAATCCACAGACTAATAAGGAAGCTTGCCAATCAAGGCACCGGAATTGTACTTATTTCCTCTGAGCTTCCTGAGATTGTCGGTATGTGTGACAGAGTGGTAGTAATGCACGAAGGTAGGCTCAGCGGAGTTGTAGTTGATGAAGAAATTAACGAAAAGAAGATTATACAGCTGGCATCAGGTGTATAAAATAATTTTATCAAGGTAAGGGGTAATATTTATGTCCGCTATGAATAATGTTCAAGTTGAATCAACCATCATAAAAAGAAATCCATTTCTCTCAATACTAAAACAAATAAAAAATATGAGAGAAATGAATATAATCCTCATAATAATTGCCGTATGCGTGATTATGTCCTTTGCATCTCCCTACTTTCTTACTTGGGGGAATATCGAGTCAATAGTAATGCAGTTCTCCACAGAGGGCATTGTTGTTATAGGGATGACAGTTATGCTGATACTAGGCGGTATCGATATATCAGTAGGTTCAATCATGTGCTTTTCCATGGTACTTCCTGCAAAGATATTTTTAGCTGGTGTCAATCCTTGGATTTCTGCCTTAGCAGGACTCGTTGCATGCCTAATAATTGGTGCCATAAATGGTTTCTTCGTCACAAAGGTGGGTTTGCATCCCTTTATTACAACCCTTGCGACAGCAGGTATTATACGAGGAGCCTGCTATGTTCTGACCCAGGGTTCCCAAATTTCATTATATACACTCCCTGACTCATTCAAATACATAGGTTTGGGCAAAGTCTCCGGTATTCCTTTTATCATCGTTTTGTTCATAATCATTGTTATCATCAGCGATTTTATGCTTAGGAAGACATCAGTTTTACGAAATGTGTTTTATACCGGCAGTAACGAGAAAGCCGCACGATTTTCAGGTATAAATGTTGATAAAGTTAAGTTCTGGGTCTTTGTCTTATGTGCAGGCCTAACCGGTCTGGCAGGCATTATATTCATGGCAAGGTTTGGAATGGCTACACCAAATTTCGGTGTCGGCCTTGAAATGACTGCAATCGCCTCGGCAGTCATTGGCGGCGCCAGTATGAGCGGCGGAAAAGGAACAGTTTTTGGATCAATATTGGGAATCTGCCTATATTATCTAATCTCAAGCTCATTAATTCTGCTACACGTCAATGCCTACTGGCAGGAATTTGCAAGGGGACTCATTCTATTGATTGCCATATCAATAGACAGCATTGGTGAAATGCGTAAGAGCAGGAGATCATACAAAGCTGCAGCATGATGTGGGCATGAGCGTGAGCGACGGATATTAAACGATCTCGTTAAGCTTCTCCCCCCTATTACACGCAGCTGTATAATATTACTCCAAAATCAAAGGTGCTGATTCTATACTATCAGCACCTTTTATCTGTCAATATGTAAACATCAAACTATGTGAAAATCTCTTTAGCAGCTAAAATATATATTCTTGTATTGTCTTTTCAATATAAAATGTTGTTCCGTCCCGAGGTTCTATATCTAGTTTATTATTCTTCACCACTATTTCTGCCAGTTCTGGCTTATCATAATAGCATATTACATTTTGAGAATTGTTGACCAGAGATGTACCTATCAAGGTATCAATTTCTATAACATAAAGCTTGCCGTGCCTTCCTGATGAAATAATAGTATGTATTGTTTCATCAATATCCTCTTTTGGCAGCTTTATCAGGGCGACATCATTCCCGTCATGGTATTTTACCAGAACCTCATATAACTTTTCCATTAAACCCTTCTCCTTCCTTCTATTCTAATTAAATTTTGTTATTCAATAATTTTTTCCTTGACAAGACTGTTTATTGTCACAGCAAAGATTAAAACCATTCCCTTTACCAACGATTGCCAGTATGGAGCAATCCCGATTACCTGCATTCCGGCTGTAAGGCAGGTTAGTATAAGTACACCAACAGTTGTCCTTAATACCGAACCTTCTCCTCCTGTATATGAGGTGCCGCCAAGAACGACAGCTATCATGGCATCCATCTCCATTCCCGTACCTGTTGTAGGATCACCAAGGCTGAGCAGACTTGCACGAGCAATCCCCCCAAGAGATGAAAACAAGCCAACAATGGCATACAAAATCCATATTATTAATTTTGTATTTATTCCTGAAAGCTCAGCGGCTACTTTGTTTCCTCCGATTGCTGCGGAATATTTGCCTAACACTGTCTTCTTTTGAATTACAACCAGCATGCCCACAACAATCACAGTGACGTAAAATGCTATCGGAAGCTTTAATAAAAAGCCTGTACGCGCAAACTTTATTACATCTTCAGGAAGACCTTTTATCAATCCTATCCCATCCGGAGACAATAATTTACCTAGGCCAATAGACAGGCTCATAGTCGCAAGGGTGGCGATAACCGGAACTATACGCATTTTAACGACAAGCAAACCATTAATTAAACCAATGGTGAGACCTAACAATAATGTCAAAATAGCAGCCCATAAATATCCTATGCCGGCTTTCAAACAAATAGCATAAATTACGGAACTGAGTCCTACAATGCCACCCACTGACAGGTCAATATTTCCCGATATCATAAGCAATGTTACTGATGTGCCGACAAGCAATGCCGGAACTGATTGTCTGAGTACATTTACTATATTGGGTACACCAATAAATTTTACTGATATTAGACTAAATACCAGTACGATGGATCCTAGTACCCCAAGAACATAAATAGTCATAACTGTAGTTTTCAATGATATCTTGCCAAGCACTCTCATCTATGTACAACTCCTCATCTATCAGCTATTATTTTTATCCGAATTATACTTTCCTTTTGTCCAGTGCAAAGCGCTGAGCCAATATGGCTGCAATTATGACGAAGCCTTTAACCAACATCTGCATTGCCGGCTGAAATCCAAGCATATTGACAGATGTGCTAAGTATCCCCAGTATAAATGCTCCGACAACAGCACAGACTACTGACCCAAAACCTCCTGCAATACTGGTTCCGCCCAAAACTGTTATTACCAGCGCATCAAACTCATATCCGGTTCCTAAAGTACAGTTTCCGGCATTAAACCGCGAGGCCATGACAATCCCGGCCACTCCAGCTAAAAATGCACTTGTTATGTATAGCAGTGAAATTTCTCTCTCAACCTTGATTCCTGACAACTTTGCAGCCACCTGATTTGCACCTATCAAGTAAATTCGTCTCCCAAATGCTGTTTTGTTTTCTACAATCAGTGCAATAATAAGAAGAAAAATCATTATTATGACAGCAATATTTATTGTACCGATAACTGTATATTGACCTATCTGCTTGTATTCGGGAGGAAGACCGGTAATACGCTGTGCACCCTTTGCTATTATCATTGCAACACCTCGTGAAAATGCCATTGTTCCCAAGGTTACAACCACTGAGTTAACCTTAACCTTTACAATAAAAAAGGCATTGATAACTCCAATTAGCATACAACAGAGTAAAGTAATAATAATTGCTTTCCCATACCCCATGCCAAGACCGCTTGCCAGATCGGATGCACCTGCTGTCTTAGCTTGGCATAGATATGCTGAGACAACCGCTCCCAATGAAACAATTCCTCCCACTGACATGTCAAAATGCCCGGTTATTAAAAGGAATGTAACTCCTATACCAAGAATAATAATTTCTGCTTGCTGGGCAATAAGGTTTGATATGTTGTTTATATCAAAAAACCTCGGAACAATGAGAGAAGCCGCAACAAAAACCACAGCCAACACGCCAAGCATGGACAGATTAATAAAAGTTAAATTGCTTATTTTAGATTCTGCTGGCTTGCATGAATCAACTTTCATTTGCATGCTATCTCACCCCCCGTAACGATATGAATAATATTTTCACTGTCAATATCTGATCCATTCTCTATTTCAGCCTTTAAGTTCCCATCATACAACAGAAATATCCTGTCGCAATTGTTCATTATTTCGGGGAGCTCTGAAGAGAACATAATAATAGATTTCCCTTCTTCGGACAGTCTTCGTATAATACCGTATATTTCACCCTTGGCTCCGACATCAATCCCTCTTGTGGGTTCGTCAAGAAGCAACAAATCTGTTTTAGCAAAAAGACACTTGGCAAACACCACCTTTTGCTGGTTGCCTCCTGAAAGCTTTGATACTTCCTTTTCGCAGCTGTGGGTCGCAATATCGAGTTTATCGATAAACTCTAAAGCCGCTTTTATTTCCTTATGTCTGCTGATAAATAATCCATCAGATATTTTTTTCATATTCATGACAGGAATATTGCTTCTTATTGTAAGAATAGAAAAGATGCCTTGGGATCGCCTTTCTTCCGGGACCAATGAAATGCCCCTTCTGATTGTTTTATCAGGGGATCTTTCCAAAGGTCTTCCCTTATAGATTATTTCACCATGGTATTTGTCTGCTCCAATAATCGCACGGGCTAATTCGGTTTTCCCAGCCCCGACAAGACCATAAAAACCGATGATTTCACCTTTTTTCAAATGGAAAGATATATTTTTAAGTTTACTGTTGGTAATGCCACGAGCCTCAAGAAGTGTCTCGGACGACTGCTGATTTTTTTTCGTGTATGATTCAATTACTGTTTTACCAATCATCAGCTTAATGAGCTCAGTTCTATCCCTTACATCCGAGACCGCTTTTGTCTCAATATGCTTACCATCGCGCATTACAGTAACGTAATCACCCAGTTCAAATATTTCATCAAGTCTGTGGGATATGTAAATAACGGTGACATTCTTTTCCTTGAGGCCTTTTACAATTTTAAAAAGCCTCTTGATTTCACACTCTGAAATTGCTGCCGTCGGCTCATCCATGATGATAATATCAGATTCCGAGGCAACAGCCTTGGCAATCTCGA
>JAAYTR010000119.1 GCA_012523685.1 Clostridiaceae bacterium
CGATGGGTTATAAGGAATTTTACCAGGGCTGATAAACCGATAAATTATAATATAGATTTTCCTGATTTGCTTAATAAACAGATTGTATCTACTTACCCGGAGATTCTTGAAAGCAGTGACAAGTCTTTTGATCGAATTGAGCCGGGCTATATATTCGAGCTAAATGATTTAAAATCAGTATTATTAGCACCGAACTGGATAATAAGTACCGATTCTGAAAATTATTTTCTCCCGCTCTTAAGGAAGGGGGAATAAAGAGTGGATTGGTCAAAGGCTAAAACAATATTAATAATTGCCTTTCTGCTGTTGAATATATTTATGCTTGCGATGATAGTTCTGGCAAGCTCAAATGAACCCTTTACAGACGATTATATTAAGTACAGCAAGGAATTTCTTACCTCAAAAAACATTGAGGTTAAGGCTGCTGTTCCCCGTATTTCAAGATATACGGGAAAGGTTTTATACTCTTCAAAAAAATACGATATTAATGCTTTGTGCAGACTGGTTTTTGGGAAAGAAATTCCTTTGTCAGAAAACGAGAGCATAATTAATATAGATGTCGAAGAAGAGAGTATTGTCTTGTCCGATGATGAACTCTATATAAAAGACAAAGTTCCGGAAGGAGAATTATGGTTTGCTGATATAAAAAGCTTTGAGGACAGGCTTGTAAAATATCTTAAGAATATTGGATTCAATGAATCGGATTTATTGCCTGCGATATCATCAGAAACAGAGCAACTGAAAGAAATTATATTTAATATAAAATATAAGTATTTTCGTGTTTATGATCAGCAAATCATTGCCAGGCTTGATGATAAGGGGACCTTAACTATATCTGCACCTAACAAAGTGATTAAGAAAGAAAACGGTAAGGGAGAAGTAATTTCTGTGTACCAGGTTCTGGTTATGGGAGGGCTGCCTTCAAATACTGTTGTAGAGCATATAGATATCGGTTACCGGAGAATTAATGAAGGAGATCTTTATGGAGTTCCGGTGTGGCGTATAGAACTTGATGATGGGACAATACTTTTCTATAACGGTTTTACCGGTGAAAAGCTTGATTAGAATCAGATGACAAAATCACCATGCTTGTTCAGAATATTGAATATTTAACTAAAAGCAGGTTAC
This sequence comes from Clostridiaceae bacterium, assembly GCA_012523685.1. Taxonomy (GTDB): domain Bacteria; phylum Bacillota; class Clostridia; order DSM-8532; family DSM-8532; genus DTU059. The sequence continues at coordinate 1,129 of JAAYTR010000119.1, forward strand.
ATTGCATAATTGCTGTACCTGCTTTTAGTTACTTTTTATTATTGACCGGTTTTGATATAAAATGGTACTATTAATTATAAGTTTTACAAAACTGTTAATAATTTTAGAGAAATCTAAAACATATTGCTTTTATATACTTTTTCAGATTTCTCTAAAGGGAAGGAAGTTGTTATGAAGAACGCAAGGATGGTTGTAGAAAAAAACTTCAAGCTTTCAGAGGTAGACCCCAAACTGTTTAGCTCATTTATTGAGCATATTGGAAGAGCTGTATATACCGGTATATATGAGCCCGGACATAAAACGGCGGATGAACAAGGCTTCAGACAAGATGTGATTGATTTAGTAAAGGATTTAAATGTTACTCTTGTGCGCTATCCTGGAGGGAACTTTCTTTCGGGATATAACTGGGTTGATGGGATTGGGCCAAAAGAGGACAGGCCGGTAAGGTTAGACCTGGCCTGGCACACAATTGAGCCAAATGAGATAGGTATTGATGAATTCGTAGATTGGGCTAAAAAAGCCAATACTGCTGTTATGGGTGCAGTTAATATGGGAACGGGAACTCCCAGGTCTGCAGGAGAGCTTTTAGAGTACTGCAATTTTCCGGGAGGCACTTATTGGAGCGACCTTAGAATAAAGAACGGTCATAAAGAGCCTCACAACATAAAAACCTGGTGCATCGGCAACGAGATGGATGGACCCTGGCAAATCTGTCATCTTGATGCTGTCGATTACGGTAAGAAGGCTTTAGAAACAGCAAAAATTATGAAATGGATTGATAATTCTATTGAACTGGTAGTCTGCGGAAGTTCACATTCCTTAATGCCTACATATCCTGAATGGGATAGAATAGTTTTAGAACACACATACGAAGCAGTGGATTATCTGTCATTACACCGGTACTATGAGAATTTTGACAACAACAAAGAATTTTTGGCATCCTTTTTAGACATGGACAACTTTATTCGTTCTGTTTGTGCAACAGCCGATTATGTAAAAGCTTTAAAACGTAGTAAGAAGACTATGTATTTGTCATTTGATGAATGGAACATCTGGTATCAGAAAAAACAGAAAGAACATCCATGGCAGCAAGCACCGGAGATATTGGAGGATCAGTATTCTCTGCTGGATGCCATAACATTTGGCGGACTAGCAATTACATTGTTGAATAATTCTGACAGAGTAAAAATTGCATGTCTTGCTCAGCTTGTAAACACTATTGCCCCTATTTTTACCGAAAAAGGTGGCCGTATAATAAAACAAAGTATTTACTACCCGTTCAGGGACATCTCCAAATTTGGCAGAGGAACTGTATTGAAGCCAATAGTGATCGCCCCTGCCATTGAAACCTCATATGGAGATGCAACTATGCTTCCCACCAGCGTAGTTTATAATGAAGAGGCTGGAGAACTAAATGTATTTTGTGTTAATATATCTGAAGAGGAGGATTTACTCCTTAATATGGATTTGAGATCATTTGGTGACCTGGAAATGGTTGAACATATCATTTTAAATGGAGATGACCTCCATGCAGTGAATACTTTTGATCAGCCAGACATAGTAAAGCCTTCCAACCTTCCTGTAAAGGATGGTAAGGTAGATAGTTTAGAAATGGTGATACCAAAGGTTTCGTGGAATGTAATCAGATTTAAGACAAAATAAGTAAGTAAAAAGCGGGTCGTATTTACATGAGAGAAATATATAATCTTGATGAAGCTTTAGAATTATGTAAGGTTTTGAGTTCGCCGATTCGTATAGAAATTATAAGAATCCTTAAACAAAACAGACTTGTTAATCTAAATGAGCTTTCAGAAATGCTTGGTGTAACAAACGGTGCAATTACAGCTCATATCAAGATGCTTTATAAAGAAGGGATAATAGATATTATACATTCTCCTGGAAAAAGAGGCGTACAGAAAAACTGCTTTTTAAAAGAGCATAAATTCCTTATTAATCTGTTCAGTGACTATAAACCGGAAAATGTATACGAAGTATCTATGCCCGTAGGCAGTTACACGCAGCACGATGTATTTCCAACTTGTGGACTGGCAACTCAAACGGCTTTGATAGGTCAAGTTGACGATCCCCGCTATTTTGATGACCCAAAAAGAAATGATGCAGGAATTCTGTGGTTTACAAAGGGGTTTGTAGAGTATCGTATTCCCAATTACCTCAAACCCCTGTGTAAGGTAGAAGAGATACAGATATCTATGGAGATATCATCGGAGGCTCCTGGCGTATGTGAAGACTGGCCAAGCAATATACTGTTCTTTATGAATGATATTTTATTGGGGGATTGGATTAGCCCCGGAGATTATGGGAATGCCAAAGGTCTTTACACTCCAGACTGGTGGTTTGATAACTGGAATCAATACGGATTGTTAAAACTTCTTACTATCAATAAAGAGGGCACGTTTTTGGATGGACGAAAGCTTTCAGACATAACTATCGGGAAGCTGGATTTGAATGAAACCAGTGATATGAAGTTTAAATTAGCTGTTACCGATGAGTCTAAACCGATAGGAGGAATGACACTCTTTGGCAAAGGTTTCGGGAATTACAATCAGGATATCAATGTAAGGGTGATTTTCAAGGAAAACCCAGAGAAAAACTTATAATATTCAGGTACTATTATTAAAAGGATATGGTATGCTAACAGGGCATGATATGTTATAATGACATCACCCGTTATTCAGGCCTTGTAACAAAAAAAGTAAAGTATTTGTTTTGTAGCGGGCATATGTTATAATTATATTTTGAATAATCAAATGAAAAGACCGGAAGGTTGGTGTACGAGTGGATAAACTACTTATCCGCGGCCAAAAACGATTAAAAGGTGAGGTTACAATAAGCGGTGCCAAAAACGCCGCCTTAGGAGTCTTACCGGCTGCTTTGTTGCTTAGTGATGTATGTACCATAGAAAATGTACCGGACATATTAGATATTTCCATTCTCAGGGGAATTATGGAATCACTTGGTGCCCGGTTTGAGGACATTGATAAAAACACCATTAGAATAGATACCAGGAAAGTTAATTCCTATATGGCTACGACCCCGGACATGCATAAACTGAGAGGTTCGTACTATCTTATGGGAGCATTGCTTGGTCGTTTTAAAAGGGCGATTGTTACCTTTCCGGGCGGATGTAATCTTGGTGTCCGTCCTATAGATCAGCATATCAAAGGGTTTGAGTCTCTTGGAGCAAAAGTGGAAATTGAGCATGGATATATTAAGCTTACTGCCAATAAGCTTATTGGTTCATCTATTTATCTTGATGTTGTAAGTGTTGGAGCAACAATAAACATTATGCTGGCTGCTGTAAAGGCAGAAGGTCTTACTACAATAGAAAATGCAGCAAAAGAGCCGCACATTGTTGATATTGCCAACTTTTTAAATGCCATGGGTGCTGATATAAAAGGTGCAGGCACAGATATAATCCGCATACGGGGAGTGAAATCCCTTAAAGGAAATGTGGTTCACAGTATAATACCTGACCAGATTGAAGCAGGAACCTTTATGATTGCGGCTGCTGCTACAAAAGGGGATGTCCTTGTTAAGAATGTTATTCCCAAACACATGGAATCCTTAACGGCAAAGCTCATTGAGATGAATGTCAGAGTTGAAGAGTTTGATGACAGTATACGCATATATGTCAAGGACAAACTCTCAAAGGTAAATATTAAGACACTTCCATACCCCGGATTTCCAACTGATTTGCAGCCTCCCGCAGCTATTCTGCTTTTGCGGGCAGAGGGCATCAGTACTATTACCGAGGGTATTTTTGAGAACCGTTTTCAATATATAGAAGAGTTAAAAAGAATGGGTGCCAATATCCGTGTAGAAGGCAGAATGGCGGTTATTGAAGGAGGATCCAAGCTCTCCGGAGCACCGATTAAAGCACATGATTTAAGAGCCGGAGCTGCTTGTGTAATTGCTGCACTCATTGCAGAAGGTGAAACCGAGCTCACCAATGTTCATTATCTAGACCGCGGCTATGAAAATATAGTCGAAAAGTTTAGCAAGCTTGGAGCAGACATCAGAAGAATCAGTGACAACCAGGGTTAAACGGAGAAAAAATGATTAAGGTATGCAGTTTATTTAGCGGTTCAAGCGGAAATTGTATATTTGTTTCTTATAATGACACCGCCATTCTTATTGATGCAGGTGTTAGCGGCAGACGTATTGAAGCTGCTTTAGCGGATATTGGAGAATCTTTTGACAAAATTGCCGGTATATTTATAACTCATGAACACAGTGATCATATTAGCGGTGCGGGGATTTTGTCCAGACGCCATAATGTTCCCATATACGCAAATGCTGATACATGGAATGCTATGCGTCCTCTTTTGGGAAAACTTAAAACAGAGCATATCCGCTATATAGAACCGGGGGAATCAGCCACCGCAGGAGATATTACGGTGAAACCTTTCCCTATACCTCATGATGCAGTTTGTCCCGTCGGGTATAATATTTTCGTCAACGGTAAAAAATTGACAATAGCCACTGATATAGGTCATATGGATAAAGAGCTTTTAACTAACCTGGAAAAAAGTGAAATGATTCTGTTAGAGTCAAATCATGATGTGGAAATGTTAAAAACCGGCAGATACCCATGGCATTTGAAGCAGAGAATTCTGGGTGAAAAAGGTCACCTCTGCAATGATATAGCTGGTAAAGTTGTAGCTTATCTGGCTAAGAACGGAACCAAGAAGTTTTTATTGGGACATTTGAGTAAAGAAAATAACTTTCCGGAGCTTGCCTATCAAACAGTATGCAATGCTCTGATGGAAATGCAGATAAATCCTAAAAAGGATATATATCTGGAAGTTGCCTTGAGAGATAAGGCAAGCAATGTTATGTATATATGATTGAATAGAGGCATGAAATGACTATAAGGATTATCTGTGTAGGAAAAATGAAGGAAGCATACTTAAAAGACGCTCAAAAGGAATACTTAAAACGTCTTTCTCGTTTTTGCAATATAAAAGTCATAGAGGTTGATGAAGAAAAAGCTCCGGAAACGGCAAGTCCTGCACAGGAGGAAAAGGTAAGGCAAAAAGAGGCCGAACGAATCAAAAAAGCAATCGGGAAAAACAGTACAATAATTGCTTTGGATCTTGCCGGGAAAGAACTGGATTCAGTTGGTTTTTCAGAGCAGATACACAATTTCATGCTTGATGGGAAAAGTGATTTGGCTTTTATTATAGGAAGCTCTACCGGACTTGACTCATCAATATTAAGGAATGCTCATTTTAATTTTTGCATGTCAAAACTGACATTTCCACATCAGCTTGCAAGGATAATTCTTTTGGAACAAATCTACCGTGCATTCAAAATCCTCAATAATGAGACGTATCATAAGTGAACTTGCGTGTATTAGGAATAATGCGAACTA
>JAAYTR010000120.1 GCA_012523685.1 Clostridiaceae bacterium
AGTCTTATTGGGAGTAAATCCAGTGCCGGAATTGTTGGACTTGCAGCTTCTACTCTATTGGCATTAGTTGTTTTTCGGAAGGTTATTTTTAAGAGAAAGGTATTATCCATTATTGTTATTACTGTTATAGTAATGGCGTTTTTTGTGGCGAATTATGCTACGGGTGGGGCAGTGATTAATAAGATTCAAAGTGAAGTTGGTTTAGAAACAAATTATTTTGATTTAAAGGATATTATATTTAAGGATAATACCGTATCTATAGTTAGTGGAACAGAGACACTGGTTATTGAAATCGGTAAAGAAGATGAGCTGAATTGCTATGATGGCCAGCATAACATTATAGAAACAAAAATTACTGAGCAAGAGAAAAATTATATAGTTACTTTTATAGATGAAAGGTATAAAGAGAGTTATAACGATATTATTATCGATGGTCCATTGATAAAGGTAGACCAGAAGTATGCAAGTATTGAGTTTTATATTATGGAGGATAGGACCTTTAATCTGATTGGCATTCAAGGTGAGCTGACTAAAACGGTAGAAAAGGCTGAGACTTTAGGCTTTACCGGCAAAGAGAGAATTGGTTCTAGCAGGGGATATATTTGGTCAAGAACATTACCCTTACTCAAGGAATGTTTGATTAAAGGCTTTGGTCCTGATAATTTCGCAATTGCCTTTCCACAGAAGGATTATATTGGCAAAATCAGAGCTTTTTCCACAGCAAGGATTATAGTAGATAAGCCCCATAATACTTATTTACAAATAGGAGTTAACACAGGCGTTCTCTCATTACTTGCTTATCTTTTCCTTTTAGGAATTTATGTTGTACAAAGCTTAACTACATATATAAAAATGGAAAAGGGTTTTTTGCAGCTTGCCGGAGCGGGGATATTTGTTGGAATCACCGGCTATCTAATAACGGGACTTTTTAACGACAGCGTAGTTGGAATAGCACAGATATTTTGGGTACTACTGGGCTTAGGATTTTTGTGTAATAAATTAATAAGAAATCAGCAATCACCGACATGATTTGTTATATAGAATTATGTGGAGGTGGTATATATGGGATTGCAAAATAAAAAGGCCTTTTTGGTAAAGGATGCATTTCGCAGTATAGTTTTTATTGTTATAGACTATGCATGCCTTTGCCTATCTATTTATATAGCTTATTTACTTCGCTTTGATTTTGATTTCACCCTTACAAAGGCCCCACCAATAAGTATTAAATTCTTTTTATTGGTCGTAGCTTTTAAAATTTTGATTTTTGCTATTTTTAGACTATATAAAAGTTTATGGATATTTGCAGGTGCATATGAGGTTGTGAGTGTGGTAATAGCCTCAGCCATAGCCAACTTTGTACTTAGCGTTCTATTACTTCTTCAATTTCACTTTACAGGAAGATTATTTGCACCAAGATCAATCTTTGCAATTACATTTTTAATAGATGTATTTGCAGTGGGTGGAGTTCGCCTACTTTACAGGGTTTATCGTAGAATCGTTCGCGGTGTTAAGTTTAATATGGGTGAAGTAAAAAGAGCTCTAATTTTTGGAGCAGGAAATGCAGGAGCTGCAATTGCAAAAGAGATGATAAAAAATCCCGGACTATGCTCTAAGCCTGTAGCATTTGTAGAAACAGACCCATATAAGATAGGCCATAAGTTAAATGGTATTAATGTGATAGATGAAAATAAACACTCCTTAGAAGAGCTTGTGCGTGAAGAAAGAATTGATGAAATTATAATTGCTATACCTCATGCAAAACCGGCAAAAATAAATCAAATTTATTCGCAAGCATCTAAAACCGGATGTAAAGTAAAAATATTGCCTTCTGTATCACAAATTATTGATGAGTCTGTAACAATACAAAAGGTTAGAGATGTAGAGATTGAAGATCTATTAGGTAGAGATCCTGTAAATCTAGATATTTCAGAAATAGAAAAATTCATAACAGGTAAAAAAGTGTTGGTTACCGGAGCGGGTGGATCTATAGGATCTGAGCTTTGCCGCCAACTTGCTATATTTAAGCCTCAAAAGCTTTATATGCTAGATAACTATGAAAACAGTCTTCATGATTTGCTCCTTGAATTAAGAGAAAAGCACTCTAATATCGAGTTTGATCCTATAGTTGCCAATATTAGAGAAGAAAAGCATATAAACACTCTTTTTCAAAAACTAAAACCTAATATTGTCTTTCATGCCGCGGCACATAAGCATGTACCATTGATGGAATTACATCCTGAGGAAGCAATTAAGAATAATGTATTAGGAACATGGAATGTGACTCATGCTGCTGATAAAGCAGGAGTAGAAAGGTTTGTATTAATTTCTAGTGATAAGGCTGTTAACCCGGCAAATGTTATGGGGGCTACAAAAAGAATTGCAGAACTTATATGCCAGGCCATTGATACAAAGAGCAAAACAGAATTCGTGGCTGTACGTTTTGGCAATGTACTAGGCAGTAATGGTAGCGTTATTCCAATATTTAAGCATCAGATAGATTCAGGCGGACCCGTTACAGTAACTCACCCTGATATGACACGATATTTCATGACCATACCTGAGGCTGCACAATTAGTTATTCAATCAGGAGCTTCTGCTAATGGCGGAGAAATATTCATCTTGGATATGGGACAACCGGTGAGAATAGTTGATCTAGCCGAGAATATGATTAGATTAACAGGTCTTGAGCCCTATGAGGATATTGAAATTAAATTCTGTGGATTAAGACCCGGAGAAAAACTCTATGAGGAACTTCTTTTAAATGAAGAAGGGATTCAAAAGACAAAGAATGATAAAATTTATGTTGCAAGGCCGTTGTTTACTGATTACGCCTTGTTAAAGAGAAAACTTGAGCTTATTGATCAGGCTATACAAAAGGGAACTGATGGTGTTACAATTAGAGAGTACATAAAGGATTTAGTGCCGACATTTAATCAGAATTTAGAGGTTGGATAAATACTGCAGATTGAGTTGGTATGGGGGATTCTCGTTTGTATGCATATTGTATTTTTTGTATGACAGGCCAAGAGCATAATATTGCCAATATACTGAATAAACAATATCTTAATATTGAGGCATTAGTTCCTGTTCGAGTACTACAGGAAAAGCGAGGCGGAAAATGGGAATCCCGTAAACGTGTTATGATTCCGGGATACATATTTGTATTCTCTGAGGAAAAGGTTTCATTTTCCCGTATCCAGGCGCACTCTGATTTTTATAAGGTTCTCCGGTATCCAAACGGAGAAAGGGAGCTAGTTGGTTTTGATTACGAATACGCCATGTGGCTTTATAATTGTGACGGAAAATTGGAGACATCAACGGTGTTAACAGAAGGAGCAAAGGTGAAAGTTATTGATGGTCCATTAGCATCCGGGATAGGTAAAATTATAAAGCTAGATCGACATAAACGCCGCGCAATGGTAGAATTTCAGTTTCATGGAAACACGCAAAAGGTTTCCTTGAGTGTAGTAGATTTAACGTCCTTAGAGAATTGATCATCGACTCGTGCGTGTCAAAGACATAAGGACTGCATAGTTTTGTTGGTAGTGTAATACATTGTATAACATGAATGGGCGAAGCTATGTAATTTTATTATAATTTATAGATTATTAGTGTCAAGCCTATAATTAGGGATAGAATGGAAAGTAAGTAACGGTAGGGGGGACGCTTTTGTTTGCGGCCCTTTTTGAATCTATAGGTTAATCAAGAAGGTTTTTAATAAATAAAATTATTTCTATGCAATATATAGACCTTAGATAAGGAAGGATGACAGCAACATGGCTTATAATAAAAAAATATGGCTAGCTTCACCCCACATGAGTGATGAAGGTTATGAAATGCAATATGTACAAGAAGCATTCGATACAAATTGGGTAGCACCTTTAGGGCCTAATGTTACTGAGTTTGAAAAAGAGCTTGCTAATAAAGTAGGTTCAAAACACGCAGCAGCAATGACATCTGGTACGGCAGCAATTCACATGGCTCTTAAAGCAGCTGGTGTTGGCGAAGGAGATATCGTATTATGTCCAACTCTCACTTTTTCGGCCACTGCCAATCCAATTATCTATCAGAATGCTACTCCTGTTTTTATAGACAGCGATTATGAAACTTGGAATATGGATCCTAAAGCGTTAGAGACAGCCTTCAAGAAATATGGAGAAAAGGTGAAGGCTGTTTTGGTTGTGCATTTATATGGTTTATCTGCGGATATGGACGAGATCATAGAGATTTGTAGTAAGTATGGTGCAATAGTCATTGAAGATGCAGCTGAGTCTTTAGGAACTACCTATAAAGGCAAGTATACTGGTACCCTTGGAGACTATGGAATATTTTCATTTAACGGAAATAAGATTATTACTACTTCTGGCGGGGGAATGCTAGTTTCAAATAACGAAGAGAGAATTTCAAAGGTACGTTTTTGGTCAACTCAATCCAGAGATGTAGCAAGACATTACCAACATAGCGAATTAGGGTTTAATTACCGTATGAGCAATGTCGTTGCTGGGATAGGCAGAGGACAGCTTAAAGTATTAGACCAGAGAGTGGCTAAGAAAAAATATATATTTGAGTTTTATAAGAAAGAATTAGGTGCTCTTAATGGTGTTGAATTTATGCCTATCAATGACTGGAATGAACCGAACTACTGGTTAAGTGTAATGACGTTAAAAGGTAAAGTTAGACATCTTGATGTAATGGAAGCATTAGAAAAAGAGAACATTGAGTCAAGGCCTGTATGGAAGCCGATGCATATGCAGCCTTTCTTCGCTGAGTATGATTATATTGGTGGAGGTGTTAGTGAGAAACTGTTTGAAAATGGTGTTTGTTTGCCATCCGATACAAAGATGTCCGATGAAGACCTTGAGAGAATATGTGGGATTATAAAGGGACTATGGACTAAATAAGAAGTGGGTGTTCATAGATACAGAGTGAAGCAAAGGAAGAAGTAAAAGTGAATAAAGGTATCTATAGAAGACTTCTCAAAAGACCAATGGACTTTATTTTGTCTTTGATGGCTATTATCGTTTTAAGTCCGTTACTTATAGTCGTCGCAATTCTTGTTAGGTTAAAACTGGGTAGTCCGGTGCTGTTTAAGCAGAAAAGACCTGGGCTTAATGAGAAGATTTTTACTATGTATAAGTTCAGAACAATGACTGATGA
>JAAYTR010000121.1 GCA_012523685.1 Clostridiaceae bacterium
ACGAGATTCCGGTTCCGCAGGATGCAAAAACATATGGGAATATCATTTATTTGACCGGCAGGACTCCCGACGAAATCATCCGGGATTACGGCAATATGCTGATTGATAACGGCTGGGAGCTTAAGGATGCCCTTGGCATGAAACGGTTTTATAAAAAGACCATAAATGGAGAAGAACTTATAATCTCCGTGCTGTGCCCGCAGGAAGGCGGACCGCAGGATAAGGATATCTTAACCGTTATCCAATTCAAGATTGATCCTTTGCCTACTAAAAAGGAAGACATTAATCAGGACGAACAGGACGTCCGGGCACTGGTGGAAGCTTTCGGGAAAACGCTCCAGAAGGTTTCCCTTTCAGATCCTAAAGATGTAGTTGCTGCAAGCATTAAAGAAAAATACAGCGATTATATAACATCTGAGCTGCTGCACAAATGGCAGGCTGATCCACAAAGCGCACCCGGCCGTACAGTTTCCAGCCCATGGCCTGACCGTATCGATATATTAAGAATGGAAATGAGCGATAAGAACCAATACACGGTTTACGGAGAGGTTATCGAGGTTACAAGCGTAGAACTTGCAAAAGGCGGAGCCGCCGCTAAGCGCCCGGTCACGATTGTGGTGCAGAAGGTAAACGACCGCTGGCTTATCAGCGGTGTGACGATTGGCGAATACTCGCAGCGTGGCCCTGTTGTTTATGAAAACACCCAGTATGGCTTCCGATTCTACCTGCCGAAAACATGGAAAGAGTATTCAATAGTTGAGGAACAATGGAAAGGAACAAACAATGGAGAGACTGTTGAAACAGGTCCTCAGCTTTTGATACGGCACCCGGATTGGACTCAGGAAGCTCCACGCCAGGACATCCCCATTATGGTTTTCACGCTTGAGCAGTGGAACGCCTTACAGAAGGGAAATTTTTCTGTCAGCGCGGCACCCATTGGCCCGAGTAAACTGGGCAGCAATTCCGTATACGTCTTTGCGCTGCCGGCCCGTTACAACTATGCTTTCCAAATTGGCTTTGAGGAAGTGGAGGAGATTCTGAAAGGCAATCCTCTTTGGCCGTCTGAAGATATAAATTCGGCTCAAAAATATAAAGAAGGAATTAAGATTGAATTTGATACAGATGTTAAATCAGGCAACAAAACCATAATAATCGAACCATCACAGATAATCAAAGCAAGCCCTGAGTTCATAGAGCAGGCAAAGCAGAGAAAAAAGGAATTATTGAAGCCTGCTACAGGCTTATTTGATACAGTACTGGATACTACTCCGAAAGATGAGACAATAAAGATGGACTTTGCCTTGCACAATATATCAGGGGAAACCCTGGCATTTTATTTCAGCTCAAGTCAAAAATTTTATATTTTTATTACTGATAATAATGGCATGGAAGTGTACAGGTGGTCTCATGATAAAGGTTTTGCAACAGCTATCATTAATACTAAATTAAAAAAGGATGAAAAGCTCTCATTTTCGGAGGTTTGGGACTACAAGGACAACAAAGGCAACAGGGTTCTACCGGGTAAATACACCATTACAGTGAAAATACTTGCAAAGCTTGAAAATAGGAAAATTACAAACCCTGATGAATTAACTGCGGCAAAGGATATTGAGGTTAAATAATCTCAGTAGCTTAACATTTTCTGAAATGCCAACATAATGGAAAATCAAAGCTAAGGGCAAACCTGCCTAATGGTAGGGAACGCAAAGCCATAGGGCCTAAAGTGCTAATAAAAGCACTATGATAGCCTGGTTGCTGCATTGCTTGTGTGTCTGAGACCTGCTTTCCCGTGGCAGGTCTTCATTTTTGAGCAAAACAGGAAGAAATATGGTTAATCCAAGCTTTGAAAATGCAGCAACTATAAGTATTTATCGAGACCTGAAACGCCGCATAACTATGGAGGTTCTTCTGCTTTATTATCGGTATCAAAAAATTTTTACGCTTTGCAGCATTTTACGCCTTTCATGCGTATATAGGGTGAGGAGGTGAGCAGATGCTTGATCTATCCTTCCGGCCGGAGGATTGCATGGAGGAATTTGTATTAGAATATGAAAACAGGCTATATAGAACTGCTATTGCTATCATTGGGAACAAAGCTGATGCAGAAGATATAGTACAGGATTGCCAAGGTAATTGAGAAATGCCCGATTTTTCAATCTCCGGAGCACGAAATTGCATGGCTTATTCGGGTAACCGTTAATCTTTGCAAAAGTCGCTTACGGTCAAGTTGGTGGAAGAAAACAGTGCCTCTACTTGAGTCTTATCCGGCACAGACAGAAGAACAGAAGTATCTGATGGAGACAATCCTGTCCTTGCCTGCAAAATACAGAATTGTGATTCATTTATTCT
>JAAYTR010000122.1 GCA_012523685.1 Clostridiaceae bacterium
AAGCTGATAGGAGCTCCTCCCGGATATATAGGATTCGATCAGGGAGGACAGCTGACAGATAAGGTAAGGAGAAAACCATATTCGGTATTGCTCCTTGATGAAATAGAAAAAGCTCACCCCGATGTTTTTAACATGCTCCTGCAGATTATGGAGGACGGCCGTCTGACTGACAGCACGGGAAGAACCGTCAGCTTTGAAAACACTATTCTGATTATGACTTCTAATGCAGGAACCAACATTAAATCAAATGGAATCGGGTTTAATAATGATGGATATGAAGCCCTTGAGAAGAAGGTCAATAATGCTATTCGGGAGATATTCAGGCCTGAATTTTTAAACAGGGTTGATGAGATAATAGTATTCGAACAGCTGACCCGGGAACAATTGGCTCAGATTCTTGAGATCATGCTTAATCAGGTTACACAGGATGTAAAAGAAAAAGGCATGAGCATTACTTTTGATGATAAAGCGAAAGAATTCCTCATGGAAAAGGGCTACGACGAAAAGTATGGTGCGAGACCTTTAAGGAAAACAATTCAAAGGCATATTGAAGACGAGCTGTCAGAGCTGTTCTTAGCTGGTAAAATCCGTGAAGGAAGCAGCATTCAGGTATCAGTGGAAGACGGAAAAATTATTATGCTTGTTGTGGATTTACCCATTTTAAAGCATGCCAATAAAGTGAAGAAGCTTCAATAGTGTTATACCTGCCCTGATTTCATCCTGAGAGTAACGTAACGCCCCCCCACTGTCATCCTGAGCGGAGCGTAGCGGAGTCGAAGGATCTTACACGTTGACACGTGAAAACTCTTTGCTTCACTCAACTGTATATTGTAGAATAAAAACCCCGCAGTGATGAGAAAATAGACCATATATCATCATGCGGGGTGTTTTTATGGAGAAAGTCGATTATGCAAGAAAAAGTAGAATTCCTCTTTACGTAATAATAGCATTAGTGGCAGTTGCGGCACTGGCGGCAGGGATATACTTTCTTATGTCAAAAGACCGCAAAAAAGAGCCAAATCGCGGAACATATGTGATCAGACAGACAGAGAGGAGCGGAAGTCTTGAAAAAGCAAATCAGTAAGCACGAATATCAAAGACTGGTCGATGAAAAGGCGCCGGGATCCCATTATGTAAAAAATTTGTTTGCAGCCTTTATTACAGGTGGAGCTATCTGCTCTGTCGGTCAAATTGTTATGTTAGTATTTAAGAACTTTGGTGCAGATAAGGAGACAACAGCATCAGCAACCAGTATAATCATGATCTTTATTGGTGCCTTTTTGACCGGGATTAATATCTATGACGAAATAGGAAAATTTGGTGGAGCTGGTGCATCGGTGCCTATAACCGGCTTTTCAAATTCTATTGTATCTCCGGCTATGGAGTTTAAAAAAGAAGGACATGTTATGGGAGTTGGGGCAAAAATGTTTTTGATAGCCGGTCCTGTGCTGGTTTACGGGATATTTGCATCAGTTGTCGCAGGGCTGGTCTATTTTATCTGGAAGCAGGTGATGTAGATGGCAAAAAGATTGGGATCGCAAACAATAATATTGGATAAACAGCCTGTTATATTAAGCGGTGCAGGGATTGTTGGGAAAAAAGAAGGCGACGGCCCTCTGTCCAGGTATTTTGACGATGTGGTAGATGATGAATACGCAGGGGAAAAGACTTTTGAAGCTGCGGAATCCCGCATATTAAGGGATACTTTTATTAAAGCTCTGGAAAAGAGCGGAAAATCTTCTACAGATATAAATATAATTCTTTCGGGGGATCTGTTAAATCAGTGTACGGCAGCAAGCTATGCATTCAGAGATGTGGATACACCGTATCTGGGACTGTTTGGTGCATGCTCAACCATGAGTGAGTCCCTTGCCATTGCTTCCATGCTGATAGACGGAGGTTCTGTTGATTATGCGGTATGTGCCGCCTCCAGCCATTTTTGTTCAGCTGAACGCCAGTTCAGATATCCCCTGGAATTTGGGTCACAAAGAACTCCCACTTCACAATGGACGGTTACCGGAGCGGGAGCTGTGATTCTGGGAAAGGAAGGGCAGGGGCCAAAAATAACCTGTATTACTCCCGGAAAGATTATTGATGAAGGCATTAAAGATTCCAATAATATGGGAGCAGCGATGTCGCCGGCGGCTTATGATACCATCAGGAGCCATCTTATAGATACCGGGCGGAGTGTGGATGACTTTGATATGATTTTAACCGGGGACCTGGGCAGCTTTGGCAGCACAATGCTCAGGGACCTTTTAAACAGGAGCAATATTGATTTGAAAAACAAACACAAGGACTGCGGCATGATTATTTTTGATCTTGAAAAGCAGGGAGTAGGCTGTGGAGGAAGTGGCTGCGGCTGCAGTGCTGTAGTACTGTCCACTTATATTTTAAATCTGTTTATGCAAGGAGCAATAAAACGGTTACTTTTCATTGCAACAGGAGCATTATTAAGCCCTACAAGAATTCAGCAGGGAGAAACCATACCCGGTATTGCCCATGCTGTCCTAATTGAAGCGTAGATATGGAGGAAATCAAATGATTGAGATTTTGAAGGCTTTTCTGTTGGGTGGATGCATATGCATTATCGGACAGATTCTAATTGATTTTACAAAAATAACACCTGCCAGAATTATGGTGATATTTGTAGTTTCAGGGGTTGTTTTGGGGATGTTCGGTCTTTATCAGCCTTTGATTGATTGGGGAGGAGCGGGGGCTACAGTTCCTCTTGTCGGGTTTGGGAATGTACTTGCTAAGGGTGTAATGAAAGAGATAAATGAGGTGGGGTTTCTGGGCATTTTTACCGGAGGTGTAAAGGCTGCTGCAGCAGGCATCACTGCGGCTATAACTTTTGGATATATTATGGCTATAATTTCTAAACCAAAGATTAAAAGTTAACGTCTAATATGGTATAATATTTAGCAGTGAACTCAAGGCTTAGCCTTGAGGTTTCGTATGCCATAAGACTATAATGCATTCAAAGGAGAAAAGAGATGGCAAGGACATCAAGAAAGAACAGAAGACAAAACTTTTTAGTTGTAATGGCGGCAATCTTATCTTTAATGATTCTCGCAGTAGTATTTGCAATACTATCGAAGAAGAATCCAAATACTCCGCCTGACACAAGTACGGTGACTCCCACTCAAACAGCTACCGCTACCGAAGCACCGGTCGATACAGAAACTCCTACACCGAGTAGCACACCGTCCACAACACCCACCCCTACGCCGACTCCTACACCTACTCCGGTTCCCGAGCCCACTCCCATAAATGGGATTACTCCTTATCCGGAGATTACGCAGGACAGCCGTAGTACCAGTACAAATACTATGCCTCCTATCAAAGCATTGTATTTAAACGCTAGATCAGTGAGGGAGAACCTAGATCACTACATTGATTTGGCCAACAGAACAGAGATTAATGCCTATGTAATTGATATAAAAAATGACGCAGGCATGCTCATGTACGATTCGGAGCTTGATGTTGTAAATAAAGCAAAGGCCGATACACCGGGCTTTGATATAAGAACAGTTACCAAAAAACTTCATGACAACGGCATTTTTGTAATAGCTCGTATGGTTACGTTTAAGGATTCTACCATGACTACCTATAATCCCGATCTGGCAATAAAAAAAGAAAATGGTGAGGTATGGGAATCAGGTACCAAGTGGCTGGATCCAACCAAAAAAGAGAGCTGGGATTATATTCTAAGTATTGCCCGGGAGGCTGTAAATTTTGGATTCGATGAAATACAATTTGACTATATCCGTTTCCCTGAAACCAGCCTGTACACATATAAAATGGATTTTGCTCCGGGGCAGAGCCGTTCGGGGGCTATCGAAAATTTCATTCGATATATGAGATTGAATCTGCCGCCCGAGACAGTTCTTTCAGCTGATATCTTTGGTATGCCTATGATTGCAACGAAGGATTATGGTGAAATAGGCCAGACCCTTGAAACTATCGGAAACAGCCTTGACTATATTTGCCCTATGATATATCCGTCGCACTATGCCAATGCTGCTCCTAAAGGATCTATGTCCAATGGTGTCGGCCAGACAATAAACGGAATAAAATTTACCCATCCAGACCTAAAACCGTACGAGGTTGTATATAATACTCTTATGGTGGGGAAAAATCGTATCGAGAAAATTCCGGGCTATAATCTGAATGTCCGGGCTTATATTCAGGGATTTACTTTTAGTTCGCTTCCTGACGGATATTGGAAGAATTACGGAGTCGAGGAATATCAGGCTCAGATGAAGGCTGTTTACGATGCGGGTTATGATGAGTGGATATTCTGGAATGCGCCAAATACATATGTTGAAGCCGCATTTAAACCTGAATGAGCAAAGGGGTTTTCTCATAACCGGAGGTATTAATGAATCTGTTACAAGCTATAATATTAGGTATAGTGCAGGGGCTTACAGAGTTTCTGCCCATAAGCAGCTCTGGACATCTTGTTTTATTTCAGAAATTGCTGGGGGTCGATATTTCAGCCCCCCAGTCCCAGGCAATGATTGTGACCTTTTATATTGCGCTTCATGTGGGCACTTTGTTTGCTGTGGTAATCTTCTTCTGGAAGAAGATTATCGAGATGATACGCCGGCCCTTCTCCAAGCTTCCCGTGCAAATTGTAGTTGCAACCATACCGGCAATAATTATTAACTTCCTGTTTGGTGACTTTATTGAAAGTACATATTTGAGCGCTGCCTTATTAGGCCCGGGTTTTCTGTTTACCGGTACAGCACTTATGATTTCACAAAAGCTGTCCGACGGGAAGAAAGGTCTGGAAGAGCTTAAAACGAGTGATTCTCTTGTCATCGGTTTAGCGCAGGGTGTGGCATTATTGCCTGCAGTCTCCCGTTCGGGCATGACAATTACTGCCTCTTTGATATTAGGTTTGCAAAGAGGCTTTGCCGCTGATTTTTCTTTCTTAATGTCTATACCTCCCATTCTTGGAGGTGCACTTTTGGATGCCATTGACATTATGAAGGGAACCACGGTATCTCTTGAGTCCATAGGTTTAGTTAATATTCTGGCAGGTATGATTGCGGCCGGGATTACAGGCTTTCTTGCAATAAAACTTATGATGAATGTTATTAAAAATATGAAATTGAAATACTTCGCCTATTATGTATTCTCTTTGGGAACCTTGATAATTATCGGACAGATATTTTTCAAAGAGAGTGTACAATGGCTCTTTAAATAGATGAAAGGGATTGACGGACAGGGTAGTATTATATGAAAGATGTTATTATTTTAGGAATAGAGACAAGTTGCGATGAAACATCTGCTGCCGTTGTGGTAAACGGCCGTAAGATATTATCAAACATTATAGCATCCCAGATAGATTTACATGCTGAATACGGGGGAGTAGTTCCTGAAATAGCTTCGCGCAAACATGTGGAGCTTATTCTTCCTGTTATAGATTCTGCATTAAAGGAAGCCGGCATAGATTTAGAGGATGTGGACGCAATTGCCGTAACCTACGGGCCGGGGCTTGTAGGTGCACTTTTGGTGGGTGTCACTGCAGCCAAAGCAATCGCTGCCGCACTTGATAAGCCTCTTATCAAGGTTCACCATATTGAAGGTCATATAGCTGCAAATTATATAAGTCATCCTGACTTAAAACCGCCCTATATCGGCCTTATTGTCTCGGGTGGTCATAGTCATATAGTTCATGTTAAGGACTACCTTGATTTTGAGATTCTAGGAATAACGAGAGATGACGCAGCCGGTGAGGTTTTTGATAAGATTGCACGGGTTCTGGGATTGGGATATCCGGGCGGACCCGTCATTGATAAGCAGGCAAAGCTGGGAAATCCAAAAGCTGTTCATTTTCCCAGAGTCAATTTCCCTAACGGTTCCTACGATTTTTCGTTTTCAGGATTGAAAACCGCTGTTATTAACCATATAAACCAAGCCCGTCAAAAAGGAGAAGAGCTTAATATCCCCGATATATGTGCATCTTTTCAGCAAGCAGTAGTGGATGTTTTGGTGGACCATACGTTAAAAGCCGCAAAGAGTTTGGATGTGAATACAATAGCTCTTGCCGGCGGTGTTGCCTCAAATTCACAGCTTAGAGAAACACTCCAAAGCAGAGCCCAAAAAATAGGCATGGACGCAATTTTCCCCACTCCGGTTCTATGTACCGATAACGCTGCAATGATTGCTTCTGCAGGCTATTATTCGTTCTTAAAGGATGAATTTGCAGATTTGACTTTGAATGCCATACCGTACCTTTCCATAGGAGAAGGGCATAAATAACTGCCCCCCACTGTTATCCCGAGCGGAGTCGAAGGATCTTATTTCCTATCAACCCGGGAATTCTTTATTAAAGAAGCCAAATATCCGCTAAATACGCATGAAATCAAAACTACAGGCAGTTCCCAAAAAACCGGGATTTACCTGTCGATTAATTAACTTTTACCTGTGAATTTGTTGACATTTTTGATTGTGGAGACTGTGGAAATATTAATAAAAACAGCTTATATTGCCCGCTTTAACTGTGGATAACCCTGTGGATTTTGTGGATAAGGGTGTTAATTGTCCCCAATTGCCCGGTACATTTCATAAGTATTAAGAACTTTTTTTACATAATTTTGAGTTTGAGTATATGGAGGGATACCCCCATGTTTTCTCACAGCATTCGGGCCGGCATTATAAGCGGCTAAGGCAAGTTTCAAATCACCGTCAAAGGCTTTTAACTGGTAATAAAGATATTGGGTGCCCCCGAGGATATTCTGCTCAATATTATAGGCATCAGTAACGCCAAGGCCCTCAGCAGTACCCGGCATAAGCTGCATTAACCCCATTGCTCCTGAAGTTGAAAGTGCAAATGGCTGAAATCCGGATTCTTCTTTAATAACGGCACGAATCAGCTTCGGGTCAAGACCGAATTGTTTTGAATAAGCATCAATAGCCGCATCTATCCTGGGCATGAGTTCTTTAATCTGGGTTTGTGAAAGGCGAGGATAAACCGATTCATAGGAACCTGAAACCAAAGGATATTTGGTTTTAGTACTGCTCACGGCAGAAGGCTCAATATCGATAACAGGCGCTGCCGGTTCTGCTAATGCAGAAGCTACTTCAGAAGAAGCTGAAGCTTTGTTAAGCTCTTGGGCAAAGTCTGTAGACATGCTCGAAGAGACATTCATTTTAATTGGCAAACGACTTTGAATTTCTGATATTTTTTGTTTAAATAAAGAAGAGATATTGGGTAAATTAGGTATATTCATCAGCTTCCACCTTTCCTATTAATTATATCGGAACCATTACGTATTTCATAGAGTCCTTTTTGTCATCCTGAGCGCAGCCTAGCGTAGTCGAAGGATCTTCCAGTTGACATAATGATTCTTCATTTCACTATGTTTTTTTCAGAACGACATAATCGATGTCATTAAAATTAAATTGAATAATTCATCCATGGGAAATTCGTCCGTCTGAATTGAAATTGTATTTTCAGAGAATAATCTAAATGTATAAGTTGAATTATTTTTAGTAATTCTTTATATTTTTTTGTCATCCTGGTGTAGCGTGGCCTCCTACTGAAATTCTGAGCGGAGCGCAGCCCCCCACTGTCATCCT
>JAAYTR010000123.1 GCA_012523685.1 Clostridiaceae bacterium
CTTCCATCACAACATAACCATCATCCTTTGCATCCTCTAAAGTAAAGCTATCGGTAACTTCTTTCAAGTCCTCCCATTCAACAGGCGGCACCTTTCCGCAACCGGACAGGAAAACCACGAATAGCACTGCCGCAAAGAAAGTATGAAGTATTCTTTTCATACGTCCCCCTCCCTTTAAGGAATCAGCCGTCGAGGAATATTTTTGATTTTCCCCAGGATTAATATGATAATACCTGCTATAGATGCCGATATTCTCATGTTGAAAAGCCAATGAAACATCTCGTAAATAAAAGTTCAGGTTTACGTAAATATTCTATTTGGCCTTCCGCTTTTTCTTCCGGTCCAAGCCCTCGATTCCCAGGTCGCTTATCTCTAAGGCATCGCCTTCTGATAAAATAACGATAACCACAATTGTCAGTATTACAAACGAGCCAAAGCTTCCGTATGAAATATCTCTAAGGACAGGGCGTTCATCATGGTTAATGGTAACACCGAAAACGCATATGGAAAACATAGATACAAGTAAGCAGAAAAATCCAAAGCTAAAAAAAGTACCACCTGTCCTGATCCAGAAGACAACCGCTGCCACTAATAATGCAAAGTTTAAAACTGCAGCTATAGAAAGTGTAGTTCTTTTTGTTTTAGAATAAATGCCCAACATAAGATAGATTAGCACCAGTATAGCAACAGCAGGTATCGTTGCAACGATTAACTCAAATAAATTAATTGCAATTCCATTTGTCAGATAATATGCGGAAACTGAAAATCCGCATCCGATAAAATTAACCAAAAAGCTGAAGGCATATAAAAACATCCATCTTTTTGCCAATATATGAAGTGGAATTGCTAAAATCATTAAACATATTCCAACAATTATGCCATACCACATTGAGCACAAAACAACAGCAACTTGAGTTGAGAGTGCTAAAATGCCGAGTGATGCTATGGAAAATAAAAAGACAATAAACACTTTAGATTTGGTGTTAACTAAATTCTCGAGCATAAAAGAACCTCCAACCGATTCCCTTGTGGCGAAAGCTGAATTTTGGGAGCAAGCTCCTTCAGCAGTGCTCACACAGGAAAAATATGCAGCTTACATAATATTCATAATTGTGAATGAAAGATTAAACCAAGACCAATAACAATAGTCCGGCATAGGATAATACTATTTTATCAGAGAAAGGTTATTTATGATACCTCGAGGACGGATAGAATACAAAAGAATAGTATTAACAACCCAGGTAAGCCTTCTTAACTTCTTCATCCTCCATAAGGTTTTTGCAGGTATTTGACATAACAATTTCGCCGGTCTGCATAACATAGCCGCGATTCGCTGTTGACAAGGCAATTTTGGAGTTCTGCTCCACGAAAAGAATAGTAGTGCCTTCGTTATTAATATCTCTGATAGCTATGAATATTTCTTTGACAATAAGTGGCGCAAGGCCGAGGGAAGGTTCGTCAAGCAACAGCAGCTTTGGCCGGCTCAGAAGTGAACGCCCTATAGCAAGCATCTGCTGCTCACCGCCTGAAAGCGTTCCTCCAAGCTGCATACGCCGTTCCAATAGTCTGGGGAACCGTCTGTAAACATTCTCTAGATCTGCTTTGATATTCTTTGTATCCTTTCTTAGATATGCACCCATCTTCAGGTTTTCTTCCACAGTCAGTTTGGAGAAGATACGTCTGCCCTCCAATGCCTGGGCAATCCCTAATGATGCTACCTTGTATCCGGAATAATTCTGTATTTCCCGGCCGTTAAAGACTATTTTTCCTTCGATGCCACTTCGCTTCGTGAGACCTGAGATAGACTGCAGAGTCGTAGTCTTGCCAGCGCCATTGGCTCCAATAAGGGTTACCATCTCACCTTCTTCAACATATAGATTAATACCTTTAACGGTATGAATATTCCCGTAATAATAATGGAAATCTATTAACTCCAAAATTTTTGCCATTATTCATCACCTCCAAGATAAGCACAGATTACCTCGGGATTTTCCTTAATCTCCTCCGGTACACCTTTAGCGAGAAGCATACCATTGCAAAGTACATATATGTAGTCACTGACATTCATGATAAGTTTCATATCATGCTCTACTATAAATATGGTTACTCCCACTCGCTCTTTGATTTCTTAATCTAAACAATTTTGCTTAGATGATTTAGCTCGTAGAATTTGTATTATCTGTATTATCCCAAAAACTTAGGCTATCCAATTTTTTGTTGCCAATATGTTGCCATAATGTACACAGAAAAGAAAACCAGCCAAAGAAGTAAAACCTAATATTCACAACCATTCTTTGTTCAACAAGGACAGTTCTCCTTCAGCAGTCATTCTTCCTATTGTAGAAAGACGGTTGCTTTCTTCCTGCGTGAGCGTATGCTTCTCTATGCCATTTGTTTGTACATCGTAATAAATACAAAAGCGATGAGAAATCACATAAATGAAATCAAACAAGTTTCCGGTGTCGTGTGTAGCTTCAGAAATCCACTCAGATAAATGAGTTTCTGCATAGGATGTTGGAATCTCCGGCAAAAGAATCGCAAGACCAACCGTTGAAAAATTCATTCGGTACTGAGGACATTTTTTTGCTTTTTTTCGTATGCTATCTTGAAAAAAGATTTTTTCTTCGTTAGATGTTCCCGACGAACTAATTGCAAGCTTTTCGCCTTTTAACAGATCACACGAATATCCACAATTCTTGATAATTTCTTTATACTTCTCTTTTTTCTCTGGCTCGCCCTGGCACAATTCAGAAAAAGCACGAGATGCCTTCATATCGTCTTGTCTTACGGCAACGGTAACTTCAATTCCCGCGCTATTTTCCGAGTCCTGAAGATCTGGCGATTCGCTTTTTATCATATTATCAAATCTTCCGGGGTATAGATAGCGCAATGTTGCAAGTATCCGATATTCTTGGGAACTATTTTGAATACTTGATTTAATTGGAGTTATATACTTCTTGCTTTTTACTAAGTCTGTGTTTATGTCCATTATTCAACCGGGGGAATAGGAGGCATAACAACCAGTAA
>JAAYTR010000124.1 GCA_012523685.1 Clostridiaceae bacterium
CCGGTATTTTTCAGATTCACTCTGGAACCTGCCTCATCAATAACATCAATCGCTTTATCGGGCAGGAATCTGTCCTGAATATATCTTGACGACATTTTTACGGCATTTTCAATAACCTCATCTGAATAACGCACCTGATGAAAATCCTCATAATATTGTCTCAGTCCCTTGAGTATTTCAATACTCTCTTCTACCGTTGGCTCGTTAATCAGTACCGGCTGGAATCTTCTTTCCAGGGCCGAGTCTTTTTCAATATGCTTTCTATAATCCTCAAGGGTTGTAGCACCTATTATCTGCACATCGCCTCTTGCCAGTGCAGGCTTTAGAATATTGGCGGCATTCATTGCACCGCCTTCGGCTTCACCGGCACCCACAATATTGTGAACTTCATCAATTACCAGAATTACGTTTTTCTGCGCCTTCGCTTCGTCTATTATAGCCTTCATTCTGGCTTCAAATTGGCCCCTGAATTGTGTTCCGGCTACTATAGCGGCAAGATCAAGCAGATAAATCTCCTTATCCAGCAGCTTTGCAGGTACGTTGTGCTCTACTATACGTAAGGCTAAACCCTCTGCTATAGCTGTTTTACCGACGCCAGGTTCCCCCATCAGAACAGGGTTATTTTTTGTTCTGCGGTTAAGGATCTGCACTACCCGCTCTATTTCTTTTTCACGTCCTATAACGCGGTCGATTTGGCCTGACATGGCTTTCTCATTAAGGTTAGTTCCAAAGGTATTTAAATTTTTCCTCGGAGACCTGCCCTGTACCCTGGGCTCAGCATTCTTTGTCTGCTTTTGGGAAGGCTGTTCTTTATCTTCCCCGGCTGACGGGCCAAACTTTGCAAAAGCATTATTTATAAAACGCAGCATAGAATTAGTGTCATCATCCTCGGCAGGTATTTGTGAATCGCTATTCTCCGGGATACTCTGGATAAGTTCATCCATATTCATGGATCCAAAGACATCATTCATCTGATTGCTTAAATTCTCAATATCCTCCTGAGTCATACCTGACTGGTTAATTATTTGCTGTAAAGGAGCCAAACCCTGTTTCTGAGCACAACTCATACAAAGGCCCATAGGCTCGGCTTTTCCATCTATAATACGTGTAATGAACACGACCGCGACATTTTCTTTACAAACTGAACATTTCATCATTTATGCATCAACTCCTTCATTCGGCAGCAGAATAATCAGGCTTGGGTTGAAATATATCTTAAATATATTATATCACAGGACAAGTCCTTGAACAATAAGACAGTTTGTCCTTCCCTTACCTTTAACACATAAACACCAGCAGTTGACTTACATCAACATAATTTGTAAAAACAACCACATGATGCACCGCAGAAACAAAAACCCGGCTCAGCCGGGTAATAATAACTTATTAAAAGCTATATCCTTTTCATAACAGTAATGGCATTGCCCACACTGTTAAATTCCATACAATCACATAGCTCGTTTACTATAAACAATCCTCTTCCCGACTCATCCATATTGAGAGGATTACAATCAATTTCTTTGTTCAAAGAAAGTTCCTTTGTTTTGGATGCCTCAAAACCACAACCCTGATCCTTTACCGTTATCCTTAGAACCCTGCTGTTTTCATTCAGGCATATTTCCACACCGATAATTTTGCTTTTATCACATTCATTCCCGTGCTTAATAGAGTTTTGCATTAATTCGCACAGAATAACTTTAATATCAAAACATGTGTCTGAATCCAGAGAGAATCTTACCTGAAGCAAATCTAAAATATTTCTGACTTCATTACATGCTATATAAGCATCAGTCTCTATTTCTTTGCTATAAATTTTCGTGTACTGGCTGTAATCTGTGTGCATTTCTACTGATCCCTCCATAAGCACAAGCATATACAAATATAACTCATATTATTCCTGCTATAAAATATATACCCCGGTTTACTTCTTTAATATCATTCTGAATTTTTCCAGTGTCTTTTTTTCCAGGCGGGATATGTACATCTGCGAAACATGAAAATGATTGGCAATTTCTTTTTGAGTTTTGTTCTCAAAGAAGCGTAGTTTAATGAATTGCTTTTCTGTATCATCAAAATTATGCATAGCCTTTTCCAGAAAATCACGGTTGTTTATTTTTTCAAATGTATCGTCCTCTTCGCCTACTGTTTCGTGCAGCTCAAGATTGTCCTCATCAAATACTGACTGGTCAAATGACTGTATATTATAAACATTCCATGATTCTATAATTTCAAGTATTGTCTCTTCCTTCATATTAAGATATTCGGCTATTTCATCTACTCTTGGAGCTCTTTTGTTCTGCTGCATGAGATACTCTCTTGCCTGGTTAACCTTTTGATATACCTCATAAATACGTCTTGGTATGCGAATAACTGATGCCTTATCTCTAAAATAGCGTTTTATCTCACCAATAATTGTAGGTGTTGCAAAGCTGACAAATTTAACCTCCTCTGTGGTGTTAAATCTTTCGACAGCATTAATCAGAGCAACACACGCCACCTGATAGATATCGTCACAGTCTACTCCGCGATTGGTAAATTTCTTAGAAATGATATCAGCAAGATACATATACCTTGATACAATTTGGTTGCGAATCTCAACATCTCTATTTACGTAATACAATTCGAACATTTCTTTCTCGGACATTTCTTCAGTCCTTATAGCCTCTGCCTTCTTGCTCATTTCAAACAGCCTTTCCGAGCTTTTTAACCATGGTAATTGCGTTATCTCCTTGCTTTTCAATCTCTATTTCATCCATCAGAGAACTAATAATCGCTAATGCAAATCTATCGGTTTCGTTATCAAACAATCCGGTAATACTCTCATCCGAAATTTTAAATTTCATCGAGATTCCATCGTCGAGGCATTGGAAATCCACATTTACTCTCTCTGAACCTGATCTCTTTTCAATAAACTTGCCCAGTATCTCAGACAATGCTACTTTTATATCTTCAATAGTATCTATATCAAAACCCATTCTGCTGGCTATACCCGAAGCTGTCAGGCGGGCAATACTCACATATTCCGCTTTTAGAGGGATGAGCATTGATATGGTGTCCATAATATTCATTATTCAGACCTCCTCAATAATAAACGCCTTATCCAGACCGGTGATCCGAAATAGTTTGCGTACCGTATTTCTGGGGTTTCTTATTGTTATATTACGGTCTTTTTCTCTGACACGCTTTAATGCGCCAACTAAAATCCCCAGTCCCATACTGTCTATGTAAGTCAAATCTCTGCAGTCCAGGATTATATTTTGTTGTACATCGTTAATGGACTTATAGAGACTTTCTTTAAAATCGGGCGCCGAATAGATGTCAATTTCACCTTTTACCGAAATGATAACACTTTGTCCTTCATTGCTTTCAGTACTTAGTTCAAACATTTTTTACACCTCCAACAGCTCTGGTCTATATCATTCTAATAATTTATTAACAAAAATTATTGTATTGTTTAAGTTTTCACCTGAATACCCGAATGCTAAAATCATACGCTCTCCGGTAACTCCTGCGTCTCTCAGCAATCGGTTATTACTTATATCGATACCGTAAAGTTCCTTTTTGTCTTCATGTTCCCCGTCTGATTCGGCAGCCACAAAAAGATCCTCATTAAGCTTAATATCAATACCAATACTATTTATGTCCCCAAGTACCTCTTCTACAGGCTTGAAAGCTCCTTGCTTTGCAAGCTGCATAAATTTATCCTCGTCCAGGATAAAGATATCATTATTCCCTGCCAACAGTTCAACCATGAATTTTGCCTGCATTCCCATTTCAATCTGGGAGTTACCTCCATCCGCAAGATATACATTTTGAACCTGAGCATCAATTGACCCGCCGGTCATTAATGATATCTCCTCTTCGATTATCTGAGAATCACTTATATAGAGATTCCCGCCGATAATAATTTTCAAATTCGGTTCATCTCTGTTTGCCAGAGAATTTATGGTCAGGGCAATAACCAGCACAATCAAAATTATGGCAATCCCGTGCCATTTATAATAATATATAAAATTCCTGGCCTTTTCTTCATCAACTTTAAGAAGCTTAAACACAGGATTGGGATTCTTCTTTCGGCGTTCCTTTTTCTTTTCTTCTTCCGCATCTTTATAAACCTTTCCGCTCAAGGTCTTATACGCCTTTTCCACATCCTCGATGGTATATCCCCTGCTGTCCCGGCCACCCTGTTTAAACTTCTTGTATAAAACTAATACTCTTTTTTCAATTTCCTCCGAAGAAACATCCTCCTGTAATTCAAGAATCTCCAGAGCCAGCTTCCTGTCCATACTATAACCTTACTTATTCTTTATCTTTCGGTCTCATTGTGGGGAATAACAAAACATCTTTTATGGAAAAAGAGTCTGTCAATAGCATAATAAGCCGGTCAATACCAATTCCCAGACCACCTGTCGGAGGAAGTCCGTGTTCAAGTGCCAACAGATAATCCTCATCCATCATGTTGGCTTCTTCATCTCCGGCTTCTCTTTTTTTCACCTGTTCTAAAAAGCGTTCCCTTTGGTCAATAGGATCATTTAATTCCGAATAAGCATTCCCGAACTCACGTCCGGTAATAAATAATTCAAATCGCTCTGTTAATTCAGGCTTGTCAGGCTTGCGCTTGGTGAGAGGAGAAACCTCTACGGGATAGTCCATAATAAATGTAGGCTGAATCAAATTTGGCTCAGCAAATTCTTCAAACATCATACTCAACAGTTCGCCTCTGACAGGATTGCCTTCCAGATCCATACCTTTTTCTTTAGCTGCATTTCTCGCCTCATCATCGGTTTTTATCTTATCAAAATCCACACCGGCATATTTTAATACTGCCTTAGTCATAGTAAGCCTTGTCCATGGAGGTGTCAGATCAATCTCCTGACCCTGGTACTCGATCTTCATTGTACCCAGGACCTCTTGAGCTACAGTAGATATCAAGCTCTCTGCCAATTCCATCATTCCATGGTAATCGGTGTAGGCCTGATAAACCTCCATCATTGAGAACTCGGGATTATGTTTTATCGACATTCCCTCATTACGGAACATACGGCCCAACTCGTAAACTCTCTCCAAACCGCCTACAATCAGGCGTTTTAAATATAACTCAGGTGCTATTCTTAAATACATGTCTAAATCCAATGTGTTGTGATGGGTAATAAACGGGCGGGCAGCGGCTCCACCGGGAATTGTATTTAAAATCGGGGTATCCACCTCTAGAAAACCCCTGTTGTCCAAAAATCTTCTGATGGCCGCAATTATCTTGCTCCTTGCAATAAAAGTAGCTTTCACATCAGGGTTTACTATTAAATCAAGATATCTCTGGCGATAGCGGGCATCGGGATCCTTTAGCCCGTGGAATTTCTCGGGAAGAGGCCTCAGCGACTTGGACAAAAGGGTATAGGAGTCAACATGGATAGATATTTCGCCCATCCGGGTCTTGAAAACTTTTCCGGTGACACCTATTATATCGCCGATATCAAGCTTCTTAAAGTTTTCATATTGGTCCTCGCCTATGTCATTTATTCTTACATACAGTTGTATTCTGCCATCCCTGTCCTGAAGGTCACAGAAGCTTGATTTTCCCATACCGCGTTTGCTCATCAGCCTGCCGGCCAAAGAAACATTTTTATTTTCATGCCCTTCAAAGTCAGAAAGAATATCACTGGTTCTATGTGTCACATCATATTTAACAATATGAAACGGATCCTTTCCGGCCTTCTGAAGATCAGAAAGCTTGTTGCGTCTAACCTGTAATATTTCGTTTAAATCCTGTTGTTCGTTATTATTGTTTTCGATAATTTCAGACATTTTTACCTCCAAAACATTAAAAAGAAACAGTTTACATTATTATGTAAACTGTTGTGGTATCGAAACATAATTATACCCTAAATTAATAGGACAAACAAGAACTATTACTTATAGATCTCAAGCACTTTATACTTTATTTTACCTCCAGGAACTTCAACTTCGATCGTATCACCGGCTTTATGTCCTAAAAGAGCGCTGCCCACCGGGGACTCATTTGATATCCTGTTGGAAGCGGGATCAGCCTCAGTAGAGCCTACAATCTGGTAATCATAATCTTCTTTAGATTTAATGTCGCGGATTTTTACTTTGGCGCCTAAGCTTACAACTTCAGTGTCTACTTCCTCTTCGTCAATGATGGTTGCATTCTTAAGCATATTTTCCAGCTGTACGATACGAACTTCATTCTGTGCCTGTTCATTCTTCGCTTCATCGTATTCTGAGTTCTCGGAAATATCTCCAAAAGCAAGTGCTTGTTTTATTCTATCGGCGATCTCGTTTCTTTTTTCACCCTTTAAATATTCTAATTCTTCTTCCAATTTTCTAAGACCTTCATAGGTAAGAAGGACTTCTTTTTTACTCATTTTTTTCTCCCCTTTATAGTATTCCGTTGCCCCTGAAAAACTACAATACATTATTTTGCATTACGATTCATTATAGTGTACGGTTTTTGTGATGTCAAGAAATAAAAGAAAACCTCAAATCAAGCCGCTTGAACACTTCAGGTTCATTAATGTCCCACGCATTTGCACATGCTAAAATAATAAAACCTTCCAGTACATTTTTTTCCCATGTGGATAATAGCTGTTGTCCTAGCCTTCTTTTAATCTTGTCAGAAAAATCAATACCTATATTGAATACTTTTCGTGCTTTTGTATCGATTATTTTCATCGCACCAAAGTCTACAATTATGCCTTTGAAGTTCCGGGGCAGATTATCAAAGCTTTCATGGTCATAAGGAAACCTTATCCATATCGCTGTGCGATTAATAACACTGCAATCTGTTGTTATATGAACCGGTATTCCTGTTTCCAGGAAAGCTTTCTCTGCTTCAACAGGTTCGTTTACTCCCTCGGGTATTAGTATATTAACTGTTTTCACTTTTGTGATAAGTATTTCAATCGCATGCTCAAGATATTCAGATGACCCTGTGACAAGTATTTCCTTCTTGATTAATGCACCTACACCTTTGATTGCTTTTAAAACTTCATCAAACCGGTGTATTGCCAGTTCCTTTACTGCTCTGCTGAAAACGGACGTATCAACCTGATAAAAGCTGCTAATATCAGGATGTCCCAGAATTGGCCAAATGTTCAACTCCTCAATTATTCGATCAATCTTGGCCTTATATCTTTTTCTTAAGCTCTGAATACGCATTGTCCCGCTGTCATCACAACGGGAAAAAAGATCCCCCCAACCTCTATGGTTGCAGGTATGGCGTGGTGTCAATCTATGCTTTCGATGATTGGTAATATCATTAACCGGCAAAAGGCATACCATTAAGTTTAAATTTTCGGCTACCTCTATTGAGTATGTTTTATGCGTAACAGGCTTCCACCACTTTTTTTCAGCAGGCAGAAGAATTCCTATGTTCATTATCGCTCCCAAGTATTTAATTCCTGCTACATAATACTGAGTAATTGCGATAATGATAACAACTATTTATACAAATCTAGCAATGATGAACACTATAGTTTGGTGCTTCTTTTGTAATATATATATCATGAGGATGGCTTTCTTTAAGGCCTGCACTGGTTATTCTGATAAACTTCGCGTTATTCATTAGTTCATCAATATTTTTGGTTCCGCAATAGCCCATGGAATGCTTAAGCCCTTCCACCAGCTGGAATATTGTATCTGCTATAGGGCCTTTATATGGAACTCTTCCTTCTACACCTTCGGGAACCAGCTTTGTGGTTCCTTCCTGGAAATACCGGTCTTTACTTCCTTCGCTCATTGCTGCAAGCGATCCCATACCTCTATAGACCTTAAACCGTCTTCCCTGATAGATTTCTGATTCTCCTGGACTTTCTTCTGTACCGGCAAACAGGTTACCAATCATAACAGAATTAGCGCCTGCAGCAATAGCCTTGGGAATATCACCGCTGTATTTTATACCGCCGTCCCCTACGATGGGTATATTTAATTTTCTTGCCTCAATACTGCAGTCATTGATTGCTGTGATCTGGGGTACACCAATTCCTGCAACCACTCTTGTTGTACATATGGAACCGGGGCCTATTCCTACTTTAACAGCGTCTGCACCCGCTTCTGCCAATGCTCTCACTGCCCCGGCAGTTGCCACATTACCGGCAATAACCTGAACATCAGGATATTCACTTTTTATTTTAGCAACGGCATCGATTATGTTTCTGGAATGCCCATGAGCAGAATCCACTGTAATTACATCAACATTTGCATTTACAAGAGCATCCACTCTTGCCATCATATCGGAGGTAACTCCCACTGCGGCACCGACCAGAAGTCTTCCGTCTTTATCTTTTGCCGAATTAGGGTACTGTATAGCTTTTTCAATATCCTTTATGGTTATAAGACCTTTGAGATATCCTTTATCATCCACAAGAGGCAGTTTTTCTATTTTATGTCTGCGTAATATTTCCTTTGCTTCAGCCAGTGTTGTTCCTACGGGAGCAGTAACCAAATTTTCTTTGGTCATAACAGAACCGATTTTCTGGCTGTAGTCGGTCAGGAACCTTAAATCACGGTTAGTAAGAATTCCCACCAGAATCCCGTTTTCTGTAATGGGAACTCCTGAAATTCTGTATTTTGCCATTAACTCATTGGCATCAGCAATCAAATGGTCAGGAGACAGATAAAAAGGATCTACAATTACTCCATGCTCAGATCTCTTAACCCTGTCAACTTCCGTAGCTTGTTTTTCAATGGTCATATTCTTATGAATAATTCCTATACCGCCTTCGCGGGCAATGGCTATGGCAAGTCTTGATTCTGTAATAGTATCCATGGCTGAACTTATTAACGGTATGTTTAGCTTGATTTTGTTAGTCAGATATGTCGAAACATCTATGTCCTTTGGCAGCACTTCTGAATACTGTGGCACCAGCAGTACGTCATCAAATGTTAAACCAAGCCTTTCAAACTTTTCAACCATGTTTTATTCCTCCATATAATCAGTATTTTTTTATTTATTTCCTGTATACATTATACAAAATAGCAGCATTCCAAAAATTATTATACCTATTATACTTGATACATTTTCAAAAATCAATTTTAGATTTATATAAGATTTTTATGAGTGCCTTGCCTTTGTATTAAAATCATAATTATTTTTATTATAATCAGTTCTTTATTTTATATCTTTATCGTGATAAAATACTTTATGCTGGCTACTTTAAAAAACAGCATTTCTACCAGTTCATTATTACCAACTTTATTGCTTCTTTTTGATTTAATACGCACATTCCATAATAGAAAAACCATGTTGAGCGGTGATGTTATGAGTAATCAAAGATCAATTGTTGATGAACTCTTAGACGAATGCGATCGTCATACGAGCCAATATACGGGAAAAGAGATGGAATTTGCCAGGGAAGCTTTGGATTTATCCACAGTACTCCAATATGATATAGGTATATATGAAAGTCATTTTCGTATAGCCAGGTCATTAATGTCAAGAAGCAATAATGAAGAAGCTGTCAAACACCTTGATGTCTGCTATTCGATTGCCGAAAAGCTCCGGGATACTGTTCGCATTGCCCGTACTGCCAACTCTTTCGGCATTGCCTATTACAATCTTGGAGTGACATCAAAAAGCCTTGACTTTCTGCTCGAAGCACTGGAAATATCCAAGTCTAAGAATTATCCCGATATTGAATGCCGCGTTTATAATAACATCTGCAGTATTCTTACCGAATTGGGCGACCATGAAACGGCTCTTGAGTATTTATATTCGTTACTGAGTAAATCTGAGTCCAGCGAAGATGAAATCTTCCCCAAATGCATCATATACAGAAATCTGGCACATACCCTATTTATTATGAACAGGGTAGGTGAAGCTGAAACTTTTGCTAACATGGCTTTGGAGGAGTCCAGCAGAAAAGAAAACTTCCAGGTTCTATGCGAGAGCCATTACATAATGGGAGAAATACGTGCCAGTCAAAAAAAACTTAGTGAAGCCAGACAATACTTTTTAAAAGCGCTTACCCTTGCTAAAGAAATAAACAATAGTTACTACCTTGTACAAATCCGGGTAAACCTCAGTAAAATATATTGCGAAAATAATTCCCTGGATGAAGCTTTTCAAACTATAACAGAAGCATATAACTTTGCGATGAAGCTTGATTATCCGGCGCTGAAACGGAATGTATCCCTGACCCTGGCAGATATATGCAAGCGGACTGATAATAATAAAATGCTGATAGAGGCATTATCATCATTTAAAGATATAACACTTATGCTGGAAGAGGAGAATCTCCGTCGTCAGCAGGTTTATACTAAAGCCCAGCTTATGCTGTTCAATCTGAAAAAGGATAACGAACGACTTAGAGTTGAAATAGAGAGGGATCCTCTTACCGGGTGCCTGAGCCGCCGGACATTTCCCGATCGTATTGTACAATCCCTTTTAACATGCGGGAACAAGGGCGCCTTAGTTTTTCTGGATATTGATAATCTTAAGTCTATTAATGATTCTTACGGACATGATACAGGTGATGAACTGCTCAAAGCATTCTCTGCTGATCTGATTAAGGTTTTGCCTGAAAATGCTATAAAAATCAGGATTGCCGGAGATGAGTTCATTGTGTTTATCCCAAAGGCAGGTAAAAAAGAAGCAGTTAAACTCCTTGATAAATTGCTTGAAACCCTCGCTACACCCCGCATGATCGGTCAGATAATGCTGCCTGTACTTGTAAGCGCGGGGGTCGCACTATACCCTGATCATTCAACCGATATTTTCAGTCTTAAGAAAATGGCGGACGCTGCGATGTATTCGGCAAAGCAGGCCGGTCGCGGCGGCTATCGCATCTATAACGCATCGTAAGAATAGTGCGAACTAGTCTTTGTTTGTACGAACATAATTAAGCGGCGTGGCTGCTGCGATTTAAAGCGAAGCATGGATTGCGTAGCGAGCGCGACTAGAAACTGGATGTTGGAAATGGAGCGCTAAATCGCAGCGGTCTACAGCCGCTC
>JAAYTR010000125.1 GCA_012523685.1 Clostridiaceae bacterium
GTTACGCACAGTGGATATTTCTAACTTTTTAACTTTACCTGAAAAAGAATATTTAGTGACATCGACCTCTCTTATGAGAGGTCTTTTAAATTAGAAACTGATTTTTTACCGATACACAACAATACTTGTGACCTCATAAAATATAATGTTAAGTTACAAGGCGGGAGGTTTGCTAAATGCACAGGATAAAATATGCAATAATCGGGGGAGATATGCGCAATGTTTACTTGGCAGAGCTATTGAAGAAGGACTATCAGTACGTTGAAATATATGGTTTTGAAAAATGCGGAAAGGCTTGGGCAAGTAAAGATGCGTCATTGGACTTCATTCTTGATGGAGCCAGAGTGATTATTGGAGGAATTCCTTTCGTATCAGAGAATGGTTTTATTTCAACTCCCTTATCGAAAAACAAGACTACAGTTAGTGAGGTTATTGAAAAGATCGATGAGAATTCAATTTTTATTGCGGGTAAAATAACGGACAATGTTAAAAGACAATTGGAGCTAAAGAACATAACACATGTTGATATTGTTGAAAGAGAAGAATTGATGGTTCTAAATGCCGTTCCTACTGCCGAGGGTGCCACCCATATTCTAATAGGGGAGCTTCCGATGACACTGATGGACAGTCGAGTCTTGATAGTTGGATATGGAAGGATAGGCAAAATTCTGGCAAAGATGCTACAAGGCTTTGGGGCAGAGGTATGGGTAGCCGCAAGAAAGTATTCTGATATAGCCTGGATTGAGGCTCAAGGGCTTAAACCGGTTCCCATACATCAATTAGCACGCTATGTTTCAGATATGGATGCCATAGTAAACACTGCACCTTCATTGGTAATCACAAAAGAGATACTTGAAAAGACAAGAAGTGGTTGTTTGCTGCTGGATTTGGCATCAAATCCCGGCGGTATAGACTTTAAAGCAGCCGAAGACTTTGGATTTAAAGTTATATGGTCACTTGGACTGCCCGGAAAAATTGCGCCCTTAACGGCGGGTGATATCATTCGCCGCACGATTTATAACATAATTGAGGAAGAGGGGGGTGTATACTAGATGAATGTTAATAACAAGAAGATAGGAGTTGCAATAACAGGTTCTTTTTGCACAATTCAGGATGCAATCATTGAATTTGAGCGATTAGTATTTCTAGGAGCTGATATAACTCCGATATTATCAAACAGTGTAGCAATAATTAATTCACGTTTTGGACGTGCAGAAGATATAAAAAAGCGTATTGAGCTAATTACAGGCAAGGAATGTATTGAAACTATAGTCGATGCGGAACCACTTGGACCGAAAAAAGCGCTGGATTTAGTCTTAGTTGCCCCTTGTACAGGAAATACTTTAGGAAAGATTGCCAACGGTATAACAGATACATCTGTTACTATGGCTGTAAAAGCACATCTGAGAAATCAGAAACCTGTTGTATTAGCAATAGCGACAAATGATGGTCTTGCAGCCAGTGCAAAGAACCTTGGTGTTCTGCTCAATACGAAAAATATATATTTCGTTCCCTTTGGTCAGGACGATTCAGAAAATAAACCCACAAGCCTTGTGGCAAGATTCGGCCTTATTGTACCTGCTATAGAGTATGCGCTGGATGGAAAGCAAATTGAACCGATTTTAGTTTAATAAATAATAGCGAAAGAAGAGGCTGTGCTCAAAAATAGCTGCCGCTATGAGCATGGCCTCTTTCAGATGTTTGCCCGGCATGGTATGATAATCACATATGTCAATGTTGCTAAGGAGTTATAAATGAAATACAAAAGTGTCATTAGTGCAATATTTATAGAGCGCCCTAACAGGTTTA
>JAAYTR010000126.1 GCA_012523685.1 Clostridiaceae bacterium
AGAAACCTTGTTTATATCCGTTTTGGCAGACATAAACCGATTGTGGCCGATGATCCTGATATAAAGACGTTTAATATTGAGCCGGGTAAAGGGTTTGAGTTATTTGCGAATGAAGTTCACAATATAATAAAAGGAGCAGGAGGCCATTTGCATAACGGCAAGCTCCGAGGTTTCCGAATTATTCTCAAGTTTTCACCGCGGAGAAGAACGCCTTGATTATTGGAATATAACATTTAATAAGGCAAAGGAAGCGCTTAAGCTTCCTCCAGAGCAACAGGAGTCTGTTAAAAAGCGCTTGATGCACATGCTGATAGGCGGTCAATCACCTATTATTGTACGTTCAAGTTCCTTACTGGAAGATAATTTCGGTAATGCCTTTGCCGGTAAATATGAAAGCGTATTCTGTGCCAATCAGGGCACTCCTGAGGAACGCTATGAATGTTTTGAACAGGCGGTCAGAACAGTATATGCCAGCACCATGAACGAGGATGCACTTGAATACAGAATCAACAGAGGGCTGTTTGACATGGATGAACAAATGGCTATACTTGTTCAGCGTGTTTCAGGTGACCAATACAGTGAGGGGTTTTTCCCGCACCTTGCAGGTGTCGGGAACTCATCCAACCTTTATGTATGGGATAAAAATATTGATATGGATGCAGGTATGCTGCGTCTGGTATTTGGCCTCGGAACGAGAGCGGTAGACCGGACTGCCAGTGATTATGCAAAAATTGTATGCCTTGATGATCCGCTGCGAATACCCCCGATGGATTATTATGAACAAAAAAAATATACACAGCGTGGTGCTGATATTATATCTCTGCAAGATAACGCATTGATAAGTGTTGATTTAGAGGAAATCTTCGCACATGATATTAAAACGGATAAGAGCCTGTTTGCCAGCCCTGATACCCAGGCTGCAAGCAGACTGCGTGAACTTGGATATAGCCAGAATAAAGCACCTTATATTTTCGATTTTAGTGGACTGCTTAAAAATACCGAATTTCCTTCGGTTATGAAAGATATGCTTGCTTTGCTGTCGAAGATTTACGATTATCCTGTAGACATTGAATTTACCGTAAACTTTAATGAAGAAAAAAAATTCAAGATTAATCTTCTGCAATGCCGTCCACTGCAAACAAGAGGATTGGGAAAACCGGTTAATATGCCAATCATTACAAAAAAAGAGGATTGCCTTTTCTCGGTTAAGGGGAATTTTATGGGCGGCAATGTGCACCTGCCTGTTGATTATGTGATTTATGTTGATACACAGGCGTATAAGCAGCTTAATGAACAGAGTAAATATGCTGTTGCCAGGCAAATAGGCGTTATAAATTCTTATCTTAAAACGAACAATGTCATGCTCATTGGTCCGGGCAGATGGGGAACCACAACGCCATCATTAGGAGTACCCGTAAAGTTTGCAGAATTATGCTATATATCTGTTGTATGTGAATTATCGTCGGCAAAATCAGGGTTTATGTCAGAGTTATCCTATGGGAGCCATTTCTTTCAGGACCTTGTGGAATCCGGGATTTTCTATGCGGGGATAAATGAAGACCAAAAGGATGTTATATTTAACCCCGAACTGCTCTTAAGAAGGGAAAATATTTTGGTATCAATTTCACCTCAATATAAATCATATGCTGATGTAATTCACGTGTCCGGAACAGATGGTATGGAAATATTCTCCGATATTATAACCCAAACGGTTTTGTGTGGAATCTTCAACCATTAGGAGGGAAGGTAGGCCTTTTCATTGCTGTTGCGAAAACGATGTTTAATTACAAATATACTGTGGAAAATATTTAGATATGAGCAAATACTGCAATATGACCCAATGTCTGCAGCAAATATTGTATCCGCTACCATAACAGGGATTGTCAATGGTTACCTGCCAGCAGGAAGCACTTTGACATATCTGAATACTCTCAATGTAACTATAATCGGCATATTGTTTATATGAAAGATTGCTAAAATGCTGGACTGGAAGAAATCCGGTCAGGAAAGGAGTGTGTCTCTCCGATAGGCAATTTAAAAAACAAGCGCATTGTTGTGAGTTCTGTTATTTTCGCAATTACTATATTAATAGCAATAAAAACCTTCAGCTATGCCTCTGCAACATCAGCTGGACAGAGGA
Source organism: Clostridiaceae bacterium (assembly GCA_012523685.1). Taxonomy (GTDB): domain Bacteria; phylum Bacillota; class Clostridia; order DSM-8532; family DSM-8532; genus DTU059. Next base: position 2,141 of record JAAYTR010000126.1, read on the forward strand.
TGAACTTGCCTTCATGAAAGAGATGAATTAGTACCATTGCAAGACAGTTTTTCAGGATTATTAAGAAAACTGTTTGAAGAGATACAGCAAGGAAATACTAGAAGTAACTATAGCTTATAAGAGGTGGATTAACAATGCAAATTAAAATTTTAGTTGTTGATGACTCGGCATCTGACAGATTAATTATCAAAAATATGCTAAGCGAATATTACATATTGACTGCCAGCGACGGTGTAGAAGCTATGCAAGTGCTTGAGGAAAATGAAGGGATTAACTTGCTCATATTAGACCTGCATATGCCAAGAATGAATGGGTTTGAAGTTCTCGAAGCCATAAGAGAGAATGAGCGTTATCGGAAATTGCGTACCATAATATTAACAAATTACGATGAACAGGACAATGAAATCAAAGGCTTAAAGCTTGGTGCTGTTGATTATATCCGAAAACCAATGCACATGGATTCATTAAAAGTCAGGATAGATATTCATATTGAATTGTTACGTGCTGAGCAGGCACTGGAGCAGGAACTGAGTGAACAGGCTCTGACTTTTGACTTAATTTTCAATCAGGCTCCGATAGGTATTGCAATTGCGCATAGCAGTGATCCGGGAGACTCTGATGCAAACATTATGAAAATTAATCCAATGTTTGAGCAAATTACAGGAAGAACAAAAGAAGAACTTATTAATACAGGATGGGCACAAATTACACATCCGGACGATTTAGAAGAAGATATAAAGAATTTTAAAAGGCTCAAATCAGGTGAAATCAAGATGTATTCAATGGATAAGAGATATATCAAACCAGATGGTTCGATTGTTTGGGTGCATATGATTGTTGCTCCACTTGCATCAAATGATCGGAAATATAACCATATCTGTTTGGTCCAGGATATCACTGAGAGAAAAATGATTGAAGATGCCTTAAACGAGAGTGAACGCAGTAAATCAGTTCTTCTTTCCAATCTTCCGGGACTTGCATATAGGTGCAGTTTTGATCACGATTGGACGATGCAGTATGTATCCCAAGGATGCCTTACTCTTACCGGCTATCCTCCGGAGAGCCTGCTGCATAACAGAGACCTGTCTTATAATGATCTTATTTCTCCCGAATACCG
>JAAYTR010000127.1 GCA_012523685.1 Clostridiaceae bacterium
CATTACCGATCCTTTAAACTGCCCGTTCTAAAAAGCAAACATCAAACGGTAAGTGAGGAAACTGTTTTATTATGGATACGGAAAAACCATTCTGTATATACCAATCCTTTAATACTTTATTCTCATTGATAATTCCGATAGATATCTTCTTTCCACCTGCTTTTTTTACAGTTTCTACAACAAAATCTATCAATCGTGATCCATATCCATTATGCCGGTATTCGGGCAATACAGCTAACTTTTCCATAAAAAACAAATATTTATCTGACTTTTCAATAGCTACAAATCCCACAAGAGATTTATTGATATACGCACCGTACATATCAACGCCTTTTTGCTTCATGGTTTGCAGGGATTCTAATTCAATATACGCAGGGTTTGTTGGAGCATTTTGTCTGGTTATATTAAATTGATTCGCAACTGTTATAAACGAATCCCTTATCACTCTCACACAATCTTCATCTATAATTTCTATCTTTATTATCTCAAACATAATCTATCTCCTTATGTTGAATTTAAGCAATCAAGTTTATAATTTGCTGATAATATACTTAGCTCTATCATAATCTGTTTTTTTCACATAAAAAATATATTCATAATTGACGTTCATATTTTGGCCTAACGAACCCATCCTCCCCCTTGAGCCGATAGAAAAAGGTGATGGGGACATTCTGTTAACGGTTCTAATTCGGTAGTCTATATTATTATTAAGCAAAGCATCTCTTACTTCGCTTTGTTTTTTCATAGAGTATGTGATATATAGCTCTTTCCTGTTAAAGATAGTAATCATTTCTTATACTCCTATATAACTTTTTTTGCCAGATCTACGATCAAGAATGATCAGCAAACAACTCTGTTAATCCAAGTCCCCAACGAAGATGTAATTCATCCCTATTCTTACTTTGTGTTAAAACCTCAATTACCGTACTGTTTGGATTTTTATATATTATAGGATTATCTTCTTCTCCAAACTCTTTCTTTATCGGCCAGGCAATCTTTTCTTCATCTATACTAAACTGAGCATCTATGCCTTCCTTATTACCCCTTGCATCTAATCTTACCCACTTATGGAATTCTTTTAGATAGACAGCATTCAAGCCATGCAATACCTTATGGTTTATATCTTCATCTGAACATAGCTTTTGATAACAAAACCCGGTTGGTATACCAAAATACCGTAACATTGCAGCAAGTAAATGCGATTTACCGCAACAATTTCCATGGCCAAATTTCAATACTTCTGAGGCTTTGCAAGTAACTCTTTGTTCCCCTATATCGGCTGAATGATGTATTTTATCTCTAACAAACTCAAAAACTGTTTTAATTAAGTCATATTCATTCTTTGTATTTCTTACCACCTCACGGCATTTATCAATGATAATTTTTTGTCCATAATCAATTATCTCATCACTTTTAATATAATCATTTATATTATTACTTTCAGGAAAAAACATTGCATCACCCCTGAACAGCATATTCAAAATGAATATTGTTCTTAATTATTATTCTTATTTTTTTCCCAGATGCTTCAATTAGACAAGAGGCAAGGGAATACAAAGTAAGAAGTAAATAAGACAAAACGCCCAAATCAACCTGATTTAACTTGCACATCCATTATATAGCATTAAGTTGCAAGGTGCAATAATTTCTGAACAAACGTTCGCTATGTATAAAGTGTTTTTATATCGGCTTTATAACCTTAGGTGTACATCATTAAAGAAGCCCCTGAAATAATCAGAGGCATAAAAAGATTTTGCATATACATTGTTAATTGCAAATCCAGGCTATTTGTTTATTGTAGTCTTCCAAAGTCCGTGCAGGTTGCAGTATTCATAAACATCTACCTGGCCGGATTCAGGAACTGTAAAAATTGCCGCAGGCTCCTGACCGGGGGAAAGACTGACTCTTTGTACGCGATCTCCGCTCATTACACAAATCCATTGAATATAATGCTCGGGAACCATCGGATGGTCAATTGAACCTACTCTAACGGTAATTGTATCACCGTTAACTTCAACAGCCGGAACATGCTTCTCCTTTGACGCATCCACTGTATTCGCTACAAGTTTATCCATTGGCTGACCGCAACAAAGCATGTCTATACCGCTATCCTCTATCTTGCCCACTAAGTTTCCGCAAATGCTGCATCTGTAGAAATCTGGTTGTTTTTTCATACCGTACCTCCATAAATATAATCTATTAATTTTAGGCGCTGAACTAATAATATATGACAACAAACCTGGTTTGCCTAAATATAGTTACCACTTTAATATCGCTTCCAACCAAAAAACATGATATTATCAAATTGGGAATAAACAATCATAAATGAAGTATACTTAAATTAGCTTGTTTTCTGGCTTTTGCTATTATGGAGTTGCTCTGCTGGCTTTTTCCAAATATACTTAACTTATCAATACGTTTTGGGGGTAGTATCAATGGGAGAAATTTTAAAAGCCTATTTTGTACCTCATCCACCGATTATTATTCCTGATATCGGAAAGGGAGAAGAATCTGCGGTTTCATCTACAATTGATGCTTATCATGAAGTGGCAAAGCAGGTCAAGGATTTATCTCCTGATGTGATAATTCTAACAACACCTCATGGACCGGCATACAGTGATTACATTCATATCTCACCGGGTCCTGCGTTAAAAGGCTCATTTAAAAACTTTGGAGCTTCAAAAATTAAATTTGATTTCAAAACTGAAGCAGGCTTAATAGAAAACATTATTGAAGCTGCCCATGCTTACGGCATCGAAGCGGGTGGAGAAGGCTCTGCCGGAGATGCTTTGGATCACGGAGCTCTGGTGCCTCTCTATTTCATATCGCAGTATTATACTGATTTTACTTTAATTCGTATCTCTATTGCCGGTCTGCCTTTAGAACAACTGTATGCTTTTGGCTATTGTATCCAGAAAGCTGTGTTAACCTACGGTAAGAAGATTGTTCTTATAGGAAGCGGTGATTTATCCCACAAGCTTACCAGCGACGGACCTTACGGATTTGCTCCGGAGGGGCCGGTTTTTGATAAATACCTGGTGGAAACAATAAAATCTGCTGATTTTAAAAAATTAATCAGTATTGACAGCCAACTTAGTTACAAGGCAGGAGAATGCGGACTCAGGTCATTTGCCATTATCGCAGGTGCATTAAACGGCTACTGTATTAAATCAAATGTTTTATCCTACGAAGGTCCCTTCGGGGTAGGATATATGGTAGCAGAACTTGCTCCAGGAAACCAGGATCTTTCCCGTGATTTGTTTTCTTTCATTGAAACTATGCACAAATCCGATATTGAGGTAATTCGCAAAGCCGAGGATCCTTACGTTGCACTAGCCCGAAAATCTCTTGAATACTATATAAAAAGAGGAAAAATTCTTGATGTTCCTGATTATCTTCCGGCAGAAATGACTAATCAGAGTAAAGGTGTATTCGTCACTATAAAAAAGCATGGTCGGCTAAGAGGCTGCATAGGCACAATATCACCTGTAACAAACAACATTGCTGAAGAAATAATTCAAAATGCCATCAGTTCCGGTACTCGTGACCCAAGATTCAACCCTGTTAAGGAATTCGAATTGAAGGATCTTGTTTATAGTGTTGACGTTCTTGAAAAGCCTGAACCCATTACAAGCATTGATGAGCTTGATGTCTTACGCTATGGGGTTATTGTAAGTTCAGGCTATAAAAGGGGGTTATTGCTCCCGAACCTTGAATCGGTGGAGACTCCTGCACAGCAGGTTGAGATAGCATTGTCCAAGGCGGGTATCACAAAAGGTGAAAAATTCACCATGGAACGCTTCGAAGTCATTCGCCACAGGTAGGTAAAAAATGACAGGAATAAAGGCACAATATTATATAAAAAAAGAAGACGGGCTTGTTCACTGCTTGCTATGTCCCCATAATTGCCATATTAAATACGATAAGAGGGGGATTTGCGGGGTACGTATTAATCAGGGCGGAGAACTCTTTGCAGGAAGCTATGGGCAAATATCTTCGCTGGCCCTGGATCCAATTGAGAAGAAGCCGCTTTATAACTTTTATCCCGGCTCATACATCCTTTCTGTCGGCAGTTTCGGGTGTAATTTTTCCTGTTCTTTTTGTCAGAATAACAGTATTTCATTTGGTAATCCTGAAACTGTTTATATAGCTCCCGAGAATCTGGTGAACAAAGCTTACAGCCTTGAAAGGTCCGGTAATATCGGTCTGGCATATACTTACAATGAACCCTTTATGGGCTTTGAATATGTCCTTGACTGCTGTAAGCTTATAAAAGAGAAGGGCATGAAAAACGTAATTATAACCAATGGATACGTTCAGGAAGCACCTCTGCTGGAGATTCTCCCTTTTATAGACGCTATGAATATTGATCTTAAGAGCTTTTCACCTGAGTTCTACCGAAAAGTTTGTAACGGGAATGTAGAGCATGTTAAGGATACAATCCGGACGGCTGCAAACAAGTGCCACGTTGAAGTAACCTGTCTTGTTATACCCGGCCTTAATGATTCCCCAGAAGAAATTGAGGCAATGTCATTATGGCTTTCCAAACTCTCCCCGGAAATACCCCTTCATCTTACCCGGTTTTTCCCAAGATACCGGATGACGGATAGGGAACCCACACCTAAGGCAGTTCTGTTAAAACTGTCCGAAATTGCAAAATCTCATTTAAAAAATGTTTATCTGGGGAATGTATAACTTATTTTATCTTAAATATTTCAATATTACGCTCCACTCCCACATTAGCTTTTCAAGGCTGTAACGACCGTTTGCCGGGCTGGTGGAAGGAAGGGTATGGCTTCTGATATGCGTATCAGGATAACAGTATTTTCTGTACAGTTCTCCAGCCTTTTTCCCGTTTGTGAAAACAGCCTCAATATGGCAATTATCAAATATTATAGAAAGATCATTTACTACGGGATTTATAATTGTACTATCCCTGGACTTTTCGATTTCACAACTTTTTAATACATCCCAGAGAGCAATACCTTCACAGGCTAAAAACGCCTTTTTTTCTTCAATAGTCTCCGGCAGAGGATGTCCTGTAAGGCATGATAAAACCCTCCAAAAACGGTTTTGAGGGTGCCCGTAATAAAAGTTTTCCTCTCTGGACTTTTCTGAAGGAAATGTTCCCAGTATCAAAATACGTGAGTGACTGTGATATACAGGTTCAAATGGATGGACAACCAATTGACTCACCACCGTTCATATAGCTTATCGCCGAAAAAAATACACTATTATCATTATATATCCTATTGATATTTATAACATCGTTTTTCTATTTAGAACCACTTATGAAAACTTACGTCCGTATTCCTGTATTATACTATACTTTATTCTATATAAAATTCCATTATATTACGGGTAAAAAGCATTGTTTTAGTTATAATATAGCAGTATAATTGAGAGGTGCGATTTTCGAACCAGCTATTAAATTATAGAAACCAGTCGGAATGAGCATCAGGGTTTACATCACAGGAGGACTATATGAACGTAATAGTACATCTTATGTTTGCAGTTACTTTAAGAAGATATGTTAAGAGGAAGATGGGTATCTCTTTAAATCTTCGCGGCTTCTTATTTGGAAATATTCTGCCCGATATAAGCAGGAAATATGGTGAGCATCCTCATTATATGAAGGATGCGCTTTCTCACGTAGTAAACTCTAAGGACAATCTCTTATTTAATGATAATGAACCCTTCTATTCATATCGCTTTGCCAAGATGCTTGGAACTATGAATCACTATTTGTCGGATTTCTTTTGTCTTCCGCACACAGAAGGCTATAAAGGTTCTAAAGCTCATCACGGTTATTATGAATTCATGATGATAGCCCGTTATAGAAAGGGTTTAAAAGCTTTCCATAAATTATTAAAAGAACAGGACTCTGATTTAAAGCAGAGAGATTTGATGTCATTTATCCTGGATAATAATCATTTGTATTCAAAAAGAAAAGCATCAGATGTTAATGATATTCGTTATGCGCTTTATGCAGGAACAAAACTCAGCGAATGTGTTCTGGCTCATTCAATGGCAGCAGCAGGCCAAAATCAAAGATTTGAGAAACTGTCGAAGGTTCAGGCTATTTAGGGAATTCGGCGCTTTTAAATCGCATAACCCGGAGCTTTGCATAAATATCCGGTAAGTCGGAAAATTCGCTTAGTGGTGCATCCAGTCTGTCATAGCTATGACAGCATATTTTTATATCCCGGTTAGATTCACCCCTTTGGGTGACATACAAGCAATGCCCATACCGGTATGGAGTATATGTATTTACTATAAGTTGTATGACATCACCTTCTCTTACACTTGATGGATTAAAATTGTGCCAGTCTCCCTCGTATATCCTGTAGGCCGAAGGCCCCGAGTTCTTTGCAGAAATAGAGTAATCATAGAATTCTACTACCCGGCACCACTTGTTTGATCCGCTGAAAAATAATGAACCGAACCAAGTCCGTGATATCATCCGTATTTGCTTCTTTATTCGTTCTTTGTTCTCAGACACCGTGTCGTCATCAATACCCGGCATCCACCCTCCATATGCTGCCCAGACACATTGACTGCAGAAATTAGTGCAATCATTTCCATTGATGTCGTAAAAAAATAGCTTCTTACCATCGCATAACTTAAAATATTCGGCATATAACCGGGCATATGCTATTCCTTTTTTCTCATCATAAACATAGTTCATAATAAACTCAGCTCAACGAACTTCTGATAATATATTATACGGAGCATTTCCATTTGAAATCCACGCATATTTATATGTTTTTGCCATATTCTTTTAGTGGCGCTCTTATACGAGGTGATTTCTTGCTTTTAATAATCAGAAAGAAAACTCTTGTTATAGCAGGTATAATTTTTGTTTGCCTTACAGTAGCTGTCAGTATTTTTGCTTTGATTTTTAAAGATACTTCATCCCTTTATACAATAAATCTTGATGAGGAAAAAAAGTTTATTAAATGGGTGGATTTTAACGTGCCCTATTCAGTTTTGGAAAAAACTCTGGCTCTTGATATAAAATCTTACGAAAAAGAGATAAAGTTAAACTGGATTGAGCTAATAGCCTATCTTGCCACAAAGAACGGCGGAAATTTCAAGAATTATAAAAGCTCTGATCTTGACAAACTGATAAAGAAACTTAATGAAGGATGTACAATGTCCGAGCTGACCGCTGATATGAAACATTACCCATACTATTATGAGGCATATTCTGCGGTTTTAGGCGGCTTTGTGGGAGAGTTTGAAATTGAAGTTGACGATAAGGACAACCCCGGACAAAAAATCTATGTGAAGAAATACGGATTGAAAGCCTTTTCTCCAATAGCTAAAGGATATGGTTTTTCACACTATGATGACTTCGGGAATAGCCGGTCATATGGATTTCGCAGGAGGCATCTGGGAAATGACCTTATGGGAAGTGTTGGTACCCCGATTATAGCAGTAGAATCGGGTATAGTTGAAGCAATGGGCTGGAACCAATATGGTGGCTGGCGCATAGGAATCAGGAGCTTTGATGGAAAGAGATATTACTACTATGCACATTTGCGTAAAAATCACCCATATAACAATACTATATCCGAGGGACAGGTAGTCAATGCAGGAGACGTTATAGGATATCTTGGGATGACAGGTTACAGTACGAAAATGAATGTGAACAATATAAAAACCCCACATCTGCATTTCGGCATGCAGCTTATATTTGATGAAAGTCAAAAAGAAAGTAATAATGAAATATGGATTGATGTTTATAATATTGTCAATCTTCTTCAAAAAAATCGTTCAACAGTCGAAAAAAATACTGAGCTCAATGATTATTTCAGAGTCTATAAAATCAAAGATCCTGCAGTTCCACAGAGCTTAGATATCGTTTCTGATTTAGTAACACCCAGTCCATCACCTTAATATAATGCTAATGGAGTAATGAAACAAGCTCCGAGTTGAATGGAAAAAGGTGATATATCATGCCTTTATCAGCAAGAGAATTATTTGCCAGAATCATTAAGTGTGAGGCAGGCGGCGAGGGCGACAATGGTATGAAGGCTGTTGCCACAGTTGTAATGAATAGAGTTCATATTCCTTATGGCGAATATCAAAGAATATGCCAGGGGGATTTACGCCGTGTTATCATGCAACCTGATCAGTTCACATGTGTTAAAGAAACAATTGCTGGAGAGTACAATGCTCAAAATATTTACAATATGACTCCTGAGCAGGTTCACTATGATATTGCAGATTGGGCTCTCTCAGGCAACAAATCATTAGCTGTAAATGATTGTCTTTGGTACTATAACCCCTTCAGCCCCAACTGTGCCGTATATTTTCCTGTTAATCAATCTGGAGTATACCACAACCGGGTAGTACAGCACTGCTTTTACACACCAACCCAATACTATGCTCAGACCTGAAAACAATTATCAGCAAGAAAAGAGGTTCATGGATATGAATAGTTTTACTAACCAGCCATCAGTTCCTACGCCTTACAACGTTCCACCTTGTCCCGGATGCACTTCCGGTGCCATGCCGGGTACGGGGGGAGTACCAATGAACGTACCCCCGGGATCACCTCCTGTGGTTCCACCGTATATGGATCTGTTAAATCAAATGCCTACAGGAATTCCCGGAGGCCCCGCTTTGGGAACCCCACCCCGGCTTCAACAGCAAATGATGCAACAACAGCCGGGAATGGTCCCAGGTATGCAACAACAGCCGGGAATGGTCGCCGGTCAACAGCCACCGGATACAACACAGATATTTCCCTGGAATCAGCCCATGCCTGTAACCGTTGAAAGTCTCCAATATATGAACGGTTTTATGCGCACACAGATCGGGCGTAAAGTAACTATTGAATTTTTGATAGGAACTAACACGCTGACAGACAGAACAGGTACTCTATTGGCTGTCGGAGCAAACTACATATTGATAAATGAGATTGAAACTGACGACATACTCCTGTGTGACTTCTTTTCAATGAAGTTTATTAAATTCTACTATTAAACCGGCTTTGCCGGAAACCGGAGGCTGTCTCAAAATACGGAACGTGTTATTTTGAGACAGCCCGGCTTAAATATAATCCTGTCTCTTTGACTTTGATATTAAATCAATTATTATACCTGTAACAAGAGATATTACCAAGACTCCAAATGTCAGCAAAGCTGTTATAAAATACGCTAAATCCTCCATACCGGTGGAAAACCAGATAGCCTTTATCACACATACAATTGCAACAATAAGAAGAACTATTGTGGGAATATACTTAAAGAATACCTTTTCTTTCGATAATCTCCATATTATAATCTGCAGCACTGATACCATTATTCCAATTACAGTAATAAGAGCAATCATTCGTATACCGACAGACATTTTTACCTCAATTAATAAGGGCTTTACCCGTCATTCCCGGAATAGTTTCTCTAAAATTTGTATTTATTATTCAATTAGCTGTTTGTTGTAGATGTATAATTCCGGTCAAGAGTAATTACGCTATTGAATGTAGTATCAATTTTTTTAATTTCTTCATCAATAGTTTTTCGAAGCTCCGTTTCACAGCTGTCAAATGACGGTGGTAATAACACATCAAATATCAAATTACTATGAGTCTTACCCATAACAACACGAAAATCATGCATGGATAGTTTATCATCAATACCCCGTACTATTTCGTCTACTTTCCTGCGTAAATCATTTATACTTTCATCGTCAGTTACGATAGGGTCCATATGGATGACAGTATTTACAGCAAACTTATTGGTTATATCTTTTTCAATAACATCAATTAAATCATGACTCTCAAGCAAATCACCGTTTGCATCCACTTCCACATGAACAGAAGCAAAGGTTTTTTCCGGACCATAGCTATGGACCACCAGATCATGTATTCCTAAAACACCATCATAGCTTAATATCTCTTTCTCAATATCAGAAACGAGCTCCTGGTCGGGTGCTACTCCCAAAAGAGGGTTAAGAGTTTCGATTACAAGTTTAATGCCTGAATATATAATAAACAGAGCAACTATAATACCCATGTAACCGTCAATTTGGATGTTTGTTAATTTTGCAAAGATAGTAGCAGCCAGAACCGATGAGGTTGAGATAACATCATTCATGCTGTCCTGACCAGTGGCAATCAGAGCCGTTGAATTTATACGTTGTCCAAGTTTTTTGTTTATAATTCCCTGCCATAGCTTAACCAGTATAGAAATAATAAGAACTGTTACAGTCAGGTAACTGAAATTTATAGGATCGGGATACAACACCTTATTAAAGGATGCCTTTATAAGCTCAAAACCTAGAAGTAGAATAACCACTGACACTAAAAATCCGGTAATATATTCCGCACGTGCATGCCCATAGGGATGCTGCTCATCTGCCGGCTTTCTTGACAGTTTAAAGCCCACAAGGACAATAATCGAAGATCCGGCATCTGTCAGATTATTGACTGCGTCAGCAGTAACGGCAATACTGTTAAAAAGCGTTCCTGCTATCAGTTTTATAACAAACAGAAAAAAGTTTGATGCAATACCAATTACACCTGCGAAGGTTGCATATCTTCCTCTCACGGCACTATCTTCAGTATTCTCATAATCCTTTATAAACCATCGCAGTATGCGTTCATACATTCTATTACCTCATATCAGCTTTTCTTATACAATTTTACTACTTTCCTGAGATTATATACTAAAAGAATTTCTTCGTAAAATTATGCTGAAAACTTTTATGTGGGAAAATTCTGAGCTAATGATTCCAGCGTATCTCTTTTGCGAATCAGTCTTGCTTCTCCATTCAGATCTATAAGTACCTCGGCCGGGCGGAGTCTGCAATTGTAATTCGACGACATGACATAGCCGTAAGCCCCTGCATTAAATATAACCAATTTATCGCCAACATCAGCAGCCTTAATTTCTCTGTCACGTGCAAGTATGTCTCCACTCTCACAAATATTGCCTACAATTGTTGCAGTCAACCGGGTATCATTATTGTTTTTATCATCATTTCCAGTATTTCTCTTTACTATTTCCATCTCATGATATGAATCATACATTACCGGACGGGCAAGAACATTAAAGCCTATATCGGTTCCAACATATGTTGTACCGAAACTGTTTTTTACCGAGTTGATACTGCCTAGCAAAACTCCACACTCAGCCACAATATATCTTCCGGGTTCTATCTTAAAAATTATATCCTTATTTGGATACTCTTCCAGGAACCCCTTTAACACAATATCCAGCTCTTTTCCGAGCCTGTTCAGATCAAGCCTGCTTTCATCAGGTTTGTAAGGAACACCAAAGCCACCCCCGATATCTATAAAAGACAAATCAGGAAATTCTTTTGCTATCTCTATAAAAGAACAAACACCATCTATATAGTCCCGCCAATCAAGAAAAAGTGAGCCAATATGCTGATTTATACCAACTAATTTCAGATTGTACTTTCTGATGATATCCTTTACCTGAGGAATCTGCTCCTTCTGTACCCCAAATTTAGTTTTCTTACCGGCGGTTATAACCTTTTCATGATGTCCCGCACCTTTTCCGGGGTTAAATCTTACAGCTATTTTACCACCAGAATTAATTTGTCCGTACATTTCGAGCTGAGAAAGCGAATCCACGCTTATCAGGATATCCCTGTCAATTGCGAAACGCATTTCCTCGGCTGATATATTGTTGCTTATGAAAAAAATCTGTTTGCTTTCAAAGCCGGCCAGCTGCTCGATGTATATTTCTCCGGGAGACATCGCATCAACATCAAGCCCTTCTTCTTTTATTATTTTCAAAAGCTCCAGATTTGTATTTGCTTTAGCAGAGTAATTTACTTTAAAGCTTTTATTTGGAAGAAGGTTTTTCATCTCTCTGCATCTTTCCCTTAATATTTGTTCGGAATATACATAAAGAGGTGTTCCATATTTTTTTGTCAGGCTGAAAATCATATCATTGGATAAGAACATAAATCTTACTGCTCCTCACGTGAATAGAATTTAGTATTTTTTGGATTTAAGAAAAACTATATATTAATACAAAAAATTTGTCAATTAAAATATGCTGTAATCTAACGTTCACAATAATTTTAATTCTCATTTTTTATTCTTCGCATCCGCAACCATTGCAATAACCGTATACCTCAAGATTATGGCCTTTTACAGTAAATTTAAATTTGCTTTCAATAAGCTTTTCATATTCTTCAAGAGGACACCCGGTGACCGGCTGCATTTTATGACATTTTATGCATATCATATGATGTCGGTGCTCATTATTGTTATATTCATATACTGCTTTATTGTAATCAGGCAAATTGCTTTTCAATACAATATCTTTTTCATGCAACGTCTCCAGACTTCTATATACAGTAGAAAGGCTGATAGAAATGCCCTTTTCCTTAAGCCTGAAATACAAATCCTCAGCTGTAACCGGTAACTTATTGCTTTCGAGGGCTTTCAGTATTGTATATCTGTGTTTTGTTGCCTTCAGGTTTTTCTTTTTTAATACATCTTGATAAGGTTCTTTGAATCCCATTTGTACACCTCCTCAGGCAAATTTCTTTCTCAATCCATATGTGATGAAGAAAATAATGGCCGAAATAATCACAATGGTTGAGCCAGTAGCTGTTTCAATGTAATAAGACAGAACAAGACCGCTAATTCCCGAAAAAACAGAAAAAATAACAGCCA
>JAAYTR010000128.1 GCA_012523685.1 Clostridiaceae bacterium
ATGTCGAAACAAAAATGTCGGTGACGCAAATTTTATTTTACGCATGGGTACACCTCCGAAGTTATTTCTTATTTAATTTAAACATGCTTGTTCTACAATGTCAATAGAATGTAGGACAACTGATGTAGTATAAGTAATAGTCGATATGCACAATAAAGTAGCAATAAACTTGGTAGTAATAGACGATTACACTATCCTTAAACCTATGATATGATAAAATTGTTGTACAACAAGTATAGAATGATTTAAATCAGAATTTGAAGATGTACTACATCTGGAAACTTGTAGGAGGATTAAAAATGAAAAGACTATTAGCATTGGTTATGGCAGTTGTATTGGTGATGTCTTTTACAGCATGCGGTAGCAAACCGCCAGTAGAATCCGGAAATCCAAAACCGGTAGAAACCACGGGGGGACCACAAGATAAAGAAGTAAAGCCATATATTGGAATAACTATTTTTAATTATGCGAATAACTTTGTAGGTTATGTACGTAATGGTATGGATTTCTATATTAAAAATGTTTTAAACAACTCTGTTGATTATCTGATGGTAGATGGTGAAGATGATCAGGCCGTTCAGATGGAACGTATTGATACTATGATAAGCAAGGGAACTAATGTACTAGCCGTTAACCTTGTTGATTCACAAGCAGCCTCTACAGTAATCGAAAAAGCCAGACCTTATGATATTCCTATAGTATTCTTTAACAGAATGCCCACCATGGAAGATCTGAATAGCTATGATAAATGTTGGTATGTAGGACTGGATGGAGCCAGCCAGGGTAGAATGCAGGGTGAAATGCTGGCTGAAGCATGGGAAAAAGATCAGGCAAAATGGGATACCAATGGAGATGGAAAACTTCAGTATGTTTTACTTATGGGAGTTCCAGGACATACCGATACAACACTTAGAGCAAGTGGATTTGATGAAGCGGTTAAAAAAGCAGGAACACCTGTAGAGGAACTTGAGCGTCAGAATGCAAACTGGAGTACAGCTGATGCAAAAGAAGTTATGGAAGCATGGATTGGAAAGCATAATGATAAAATAGAAATGGTAATTTGCAGCAATGACGCTATGGCACTGGGTGCTGTAGAAGCACTTAAAGGTAATGGACTTATTACTGATGAGAAGTACATACCAGTTATTGGTGTTAATGCATTACCAGAAGTTTCTGAGCTTATTAAGAGCGGTGTTATGCTGGGGTCTGTACTGACAAGCACATATGATGCTGCTCGTGCAGTAATTGATTTAAGTGTTAACGCTGCAAACGGAAAAACAGATGTAACAGAAGGTACTGAGTGGGAATTAGTTGATAATAAAATTGTTTTAATTCCAGATTCAAAGATTACAATAGACAATGTTGATACAGCTATAGATGCATATAAAGCAGCTCAATAAGGCAGATATCAATATAATATCAGAGAAATAAATCCCTGGGTAACTGCCGGATAGAAGGTATTGCTTACCAGAAGTATTAAACTATATTATTTTATTCTGTAGTTACCTAGGATTGTTTCTTTAAAGCGGAAGGCAGAAGTTTATGGCGGTAAATAATTTATTAGAAATGAAAAATGTTACAAAGGGTTTTCCGGGAGTTAAAGCCATAGATAAGGTTAATTTCTCGATAAGACCAGGTGAAGTTCATGCACTAATGGGCGAAAATGGTGCCGGGAAATCCACCTTGATGAAATGCCTGTTTGGGATTTATCGTATGGATGAAGGCGAAATTCTATTAAATGGTGTTAAGGTAAACTTATCAAATCCTGCACAAGCTCTTAATGCAGGTATTGCAATGGTTCAGCAAGAATTAGAGCAAGTCCCTCATCAAAGTGTTATGAATAATATTTGGCTTGGAAGATATCCCACAAAGGGCATTTTTGTCAAGGACAAAAAGATATATTCTGATACTTTGGATATTATTAAGGATTTAAATTTAGCTATTGATCCGAAGGCTAAAGTAAGCAGTCTGTCGGTGTCAACAAGGCAAATGGTGGATATAGTAAAAGCCGTTACTTATAATGCAAAAGTAATCGTAATGGATGAACCTACATCCTCATTGACTAAAGTCGAAACAGAGTCGCTTTTTAGAATTATAAAAAGGTTGAAGGAAAATGGATGCGGCATAATATATATCTCTCATAAAATAGATGAGGTTCTCGAGATTTCTGACCGAGTAACTGTTTTACGTGACGGTAAATGGGTTGCGACAGAAGAAACAAAGGATTTAAATACTGACACTATAGTGAAGCTAATGGTTAACAGGGAGCTTGATAATCGTTTCCCGGAAAAAACCACTAATTGGGGAGATGTTAATCTAAAAGTAGAGAACCTAAGTACTTTTTATCCGCCTCTGTTATCGGATATTTCATTTGAAGTGCATAAAGGTGAGATTTTAGGTATTGGTGGCCTTGTAGGAAGCGGACGGACAGAACTGCTCGAAACGATATTTGGTCTCCGAAGAAAAGCGGGGGGGAATATTTATATTAATGGTAAGGAATTAACTCTAAAACCGGGGAAAACTGCCATTGATAGAGGTATTGTTTTACTTACAGAAGAAAGAAGAGAAACCGGTATATTTCCATTACTTGATATCAGATGGAATACAGTTTCTTCAAGCATAAAAAGAAATACACATAAAATAGGGCTAGTTTCTGCGAAAAAAGTCCGGGAAAATACTCAATGGGCAATAGAGGCTATGAATGTAAAGACAGTATCAATGAGAACATTGATAAGCAATCTTTCAGGTGGGAATCAGCAAAAGGTTCTATTGGGGCGTTGCTTGCTGAGGGAGCCTGATATAATGCTCTTTGATGAACCAACCAGAGGTATTGATGTTGGTGCAAAATATGAAATTTATCAGTTAATGCTCGATCTTGCCGCAAAGGGAAAGACAATATTATTCGTTTCATCGGAAATGCCAGAACTAATAGGTGTATCCGATAGAATACTTGTTATGAGTAATGGAAAAAGCGCCGGAATAGTCGATGCGAAAACTGCAACTCAGGAACAAATCTTACAAATGGCAACAAAATACTTATAATTAATGCGAATGTACAATTAGAAGAATTAAGCTCTGCGATAAGGCGGATTCTCTATTTATAAATGGGATATAATGATTTTAAGTGAATTGAGAAAGGGAGAAAAGATGGAAAAGAAATATGTTTTTAGAAATATTGAGGATGCACCTGCGTATGATGTCAGTAATTGTGAAGGTGGCCTGGGCACTATAAAAAATATTACACTTTTTGGTGATGAAGCTCAAATGCCTGTAGTAGGGCCGAGAAACCCTGAAGATAATAGTAATTTTCACTATGTTCATCGAACCACACTTCCGGTTGGCATGTCGGTTGGTGAACACCCACATGAAGGAAATGAACAATTTTATTTAATAATCGAGGGAGAAGGAGAAGTAACTCTTTGCGGCGAACAATTTCCGGTTAAGCCCTGGTCAATAGCCCTTATCAGATCTGGAGGATCACATGGAATTAGAAATACCGGTGATGTTCCTCTGGTATACATATGCGTGGAGACTGGCTTAGCACAAAAATAATATTTTGCCGGCGATACTTTTAATATGGAAGGTATGAACGTATGTTTAAAAGTGAAACAAATCAAAATTTACTAAATTATAAATCAAAATTTAAATCATTTTTATTGCAGAATGCAATCTATCTGGTGCTTGTATGTGTAATAATTACAATTGTAGCGATTGATTCATCGTTTTTGACTGTGCGCAACATGACATTTATCCTGCAACAGGCATCTATCAGGCTAATTATTGCTTTAGGTGTTGCAGGTATTCTGATTCTGGGCGGGACAGATTTATCGGCAGGTCGTATGGTTGGAATGGCGGGTATTATTTGTGCATCGCTTCTTCAATCTCCGGATTATGCGCTTCGAATATATCCAAATATGCCGCATATTTCTGTTTTTATCCCTTTACTTATTGCAATAGTTGCTTGTGTGGTTTTTGCGATAGGTCATTCATTCCTGGTTTCAACATTGAAAATTGCGCCTTTTATTGCCTCTTTGGGAATGCAGATGATAGTTTACGGATGCATGTCAGTGTATTTTGAAAGCGCGAATCATTCTTCGCCCATAGGTGGTTTGGACAAAAGATATACAAACATTGCACAGGGATCATTTTACATTGGAAGTATCCGCATACCTTACATAGTGTGCTTTGCAATAATTATAGCAGTTGCGTTCTGGATATTATGGAACAAAACACCTCTGGGAAGAAACATGTATGCTGTGGGGGGTAACAGAGAAGCTGCAATTGTTTCCGGCGTTAATGTTAAGAAGGTTATGATGTTTATATATCTAATTGCAGGCATTACTTTTGCTTTCTCAGGATTCCTTGATGCAGCCAGAACGGGTAGCGCAACTAATAATCTGGGTGAAGGATATGAATTAGATGCGATTGCTGCGTGTGTAGTTGGCGGCGTTTCTATGCGAGGCGGAATAGGCAGTATTAGTGGTGTTGTTATAGGTGTATTGATATTCCAGGTAATAAACTATGGACTTGTTTACATGGGGGTAAATTCTTATATACAATTTATCATTAAAGGAGTCATCATATTGTTTGCAATTGCTGTAGATACACAAAAATATATTAGAAAACGCTGATACAGAGATAACAGAATAACACATTCATGAGTTACTGGTCGTAAAAATTGTATTTGTTTAGTCCTATACATTATAAGAAGTAAAAAGATAAAAACATAGGATTAGCTACATTTAGTATTTTTTTGTGAGGTAAAAAGCAGTGGAGTCTAATAAGAAAAAAGTAAATGTTACTGATCAAACGTATGAAAAAATAATGCAGATGATTCTAAGCGGGTCTATGCGCCCGGGAGAACGTATTCCTTCGGAGAATGAACTGAAAGATATTTATGGAGTTAGCAGAAATACTATACGTACTGTACTAAACAGGTTGAATGTTCTTGGCATTCTTGAGACACGACGTGGTGAAGGAACGTTTTTGAAAAGTTTAGGGACAGAAGTATACCTGAATAATTTTGTACCATCGATATTGATTAATTCCACAGACTTATTGGGTCTTATGGAGTTTAGAAGAGGTGTCGAAACTGCCTCAGCCAGACTTGCTGCAATAAACGCCACAAAAGAAGATATAGAAGATTTGGAGCTTTACTTTAAAGAATTACAACATAAAGATGTAAGCAACCATGAGTTTGCAACAAAGACCAGTAATTTTCATCTAAAAATAGCAATAGCATCCAAGAATGAATTGTTTGTGCGTCTTCTTGAACTTATAAAGTGGATAATGACTTCAAAAATGGAAGATTTCCTGTATTTCAAACCTAATGTTGAAGATTCAAGCTTTTACCACTCGATGGTTTTTAGATGTATAAAACAACGCAAGGCCGATGAGGCAGCTTATATGATGGATAGGCACATGATGCTGCTTTTAGAAAGAGTGGAAGATTATATTGAATACACAAGGAATCATCCACATGTTAACCCGAATTCTTTGGTAGATTTAAAGAATGTTACAAATATATACAATGGAAGAGAGGAAAATTATAATGGTAAAAATACCGGATAAAATGAAAGCTATGATGCTTACTGAATATAATAAACTTGAGCTAGCGACCGTGCCGGTACCAAAACCGGGCAAAGGTGAGGTGCTTTGCAGAATTAGGTCTGTTGCCTTATGTGGTTCTGACCCTAAGATGATTGAAGGGGGTTATAAATTTGCAAATTGGCCACCATATTTCCCCTTTATTATGGGCCATGAATGGGCTGGTGAGGTTGTTGCATTAGGTGAGGGAGTAGAAGATTTTAAAATTGGAGATAGAGTTGCAGGTGAAGCACATGCAGGATGTGGTGTTTGCGATAATTGTAAGCGTGGACATTATACCGTCTGCCTAAACTATGGCAGGGATGGAAGAGATGGAAGGTTAGACTTAGGGCATAGGCATTATGGATTCTACTGGCAGGGTGCGAATGCAGAGTATAACGTATATAAGACAAATTCCTTGCATTTAATTCCTGACAACGTCAGCTATGATGCTGCATCATTATGTGATTGTGCAGGAGTCGCTTTCCATGGAGTAGAACTTGCAGGAGTAACACCCGGTGGAACAAGTGTGGTATTTGGTCCCGGTGCAATTGGACTTTGTGCAATGCAGGAATGTAAGGCGCTGGGTTCCGGCCAGGTTATTATGATTGGACGCGGTAAAAAGCTGGAAATGGCTAAAGAGCTTGGTGCAGATGTATGTATAGATTTTGAAAAAGAAGATCCTGTTAAACGAGTTTTAGAGCTTACAAACGGGGTAGGTGCAGATGAAGTTATGGAATGCTCGGGTGCACCATCATCACCTATGCAAGCGTGCAGGCTGGTAAGAAAAAAAGGAGCAATAGCAATAATCGCAACATATAAAGATGATGCTGTTTTAATTCCTGCAAATACTGTAAACTTTAATGAAATAAAGATAATTGGCTCTAAGGCAAATCCGAATGTATCAAAGAAAGTTCTGAATATGTTCTCAACCGGAGCTGTTAAGGTCGAAGAACTGATCACGCACAGATTCCCGTTGGAAGAATATCCTAGAGCAGTTGAAATATTTGAAAAGAAACTGGAAGACTCTATAAAAGTTGTTATTAACCCATAAAAAAATTGTACAGCCGATTTTATAGAATCCAAAATTAATTGTAGAGAAACCGGTATGACTTGCTCAAAATAATTACTTAACCTTAACGGTGACTCTTACAATTATTGGGTTCTATTAAGTACGGCTAAATGAGGGGGATTGAATAATGAAAAAGATGAAAGCGGCGGTTTTAAAAGAATTTAACAAACCATTAGTAATCGAGGAAAAGGAAATACCAAAACCACAGAAAGGTGAAGTATTAATAAGAATAAAGGCAAGTGGCCTTTGTGTTTCTGACATCCACATTCAGGATGGGATTATAAATACAGTAAAGCTACCGTATACACCCGGGCATGAAATGGCAGGAGTTGTAGAAGAATTAGGTGAGAACGTTACAGGTCTGGAAATAGGTGATCATGTAACTGCATCAATAGATCTTATTTGTAACCGTTGCAGGTTTTGTCTTTCAGGTATGACTAATCTGTGCAAGTCTTTAATAAGGATAGGATTCGAAAAGGATGGTTCACATGCAGAATACTGTGTGGTTCCAGCTGAAAATGTTTTTAGAGTAAATAAAGATATTCCTTTTGAGCAGGTTGCTATACTGACAGATGCAGTAGGATGTATGTACAATGCAATTAGGAACAAAGCGAATGTAAAGCCCGGAGATCATGTTCTTATTTTGGGAACAGGCGGTCTTGGTATGAATGCAATACAGATAGCTAAGGTTTTTGGTGCCCAGGTATATGCGACAAGCCGCCAGGAAGATAAAATACAATTATCCGTAGAAATGGGTGCAGATGCAGCTATAAATACACGGAACCAGGATTTATATGAAGAAATAGTTAAAATAACAAATGGAGAAATGTGCGATGTTGTAATAGACAATATCGGTATAAAAACTTCAATAAACGATGCAATAAATCTGATCCGGCCGGGAGGTAAAGTTATTATCTCGGGCTACAATGACCCTTACTTTGAAGCTAATTATCAAAACATGATGAAATATGAAAAAGAAATAATTGGAATGCGCGGACTGAGAAGGATTGACATAATTGAAGTAATAAAATTGGTAGAACAGAAAAAGATAGTACCATATGTTTATAAAACGGTAGAATTTGAGAAGATTAATGATGCTCTGGATGAAATGCGGGAAGGTAAGGCAAAGGGCAGAGTAGTAATTAAATTCTAATAATTTTAGCGAGGATATATTTTATGAGAGATTATGTAATGGTATTGGGCAGCGGCATGATGGGAAGCGGCATCGGTGCGATGTCAGCCTTAGCCGGTAAAAAAACAATACTTGTAGATTTAAATGAAGAAAAAACAACTCAAGGATATAAAAGGGCACTTGAGTGTATTAAGTTAAGGCAAGAAAATGGACTCAATACAAAAGATGAAGCTGATAGGGCTGCTGGTCTACTTTCAACGAGTGTCGATTTAAAACAATCGGCAGAAAAAGCTTTTTTAGTAATAGAAGCAATAGTAGAAAACCTTGAAGTAAAGCAGAGTGTTTTCAAAGAGCTAGATGAATTATTACCTGAAGATGTACCAATCTGCAGTAATACAAGTGGACTTAGAATAACTGATATTGCGGCATTTTGCAAGCATCCCGAGAGAACTGTAACTACTCACTTTTGGCTTCCTGCACATCTTATACCATTAGTTGAGGTAGTAATGGGAGATAAAACAGATTTAGAATTAGCACAAAAGATTGTTAGTGAATTAAAAACATGGCGCAAGAAACCTGTACTGGTCAGAAAAGATTTACCGGGACAGCTTGCCAATCGCATTTTTCAGGCAATTATAAGGGAAGCAGTATCTATAGTAGCTTCCGGTCTTGCAAGTGCAGAAGATGTAGATATGGCAATCAGTTGCGGAATGGCTATGCGCTTTCCGGAGTGGGGACCATTGAAACATCTTGATGCTATAGGTCTCAACCTTGGACTGTCGGTCCAGGATACAGTCCTTCCTGATATATGTGCTGATAAAACTGCTAATGAGTATTTACGCAATCTTGTACAGCAGGGAGATTTAGGTGTAACCAGTGGAAAAGGTTTTTACGACTGGACAACAAGAAACATAGAGAAAGACATAGAGAAGCGTGATAAATTCATTATTGAGGCCGTGAAAATAACTGACAGGATAGAAAGAGAATAAAAAAGGTGATAATTTTATGAAGCAATATTTTTGTGTAGGAACATATACAGAACCAATTTTATTTGGAACAGGTGAGGTTTTTACAGGAAAAGGTGAGGGTATTTATCTCTGCTCCTTTGAAAATGGCAAAATACAAGTAATTAATAGTATTTCGCAGAGAAACCCGTCGTTTTTCTGTATTGATGAGAAGAACCAAAAGATTTATACCGTTAATGAAATGAAAGAATATTTAGGTGAATTTGGTGGAGGGGTCACTGAAATAACTTATAATCTAAAAGGCGAGATGCGGGAAGACAAAACTTATAACACTGGTGGTACTGATCCTTGTCATATTGCTTTATCACCCAATGGCCGGTTTTTATCGGTTTCAAATTTTGCAAATGGCTCTGTAAGTGTGTTTCCTGTAGGGGATGATGGCTCAGTATTACCAAATAAAAAGGTGTTCAATCACGAGGGAGACAGTATCCATCCTGTCCGGCAGAAAGGTCCCCATGCGCACAGTACTGTTTTCTCTCCTTCTGACAACAAAATGTATGTACCGGATTTAGGTATAGATAAATTAGTATGCTATTCATATAATGGCATGGAGGTAAGTTCAGATCCGGAAAGTACTATAGATACATATAAGGGTAGCGGTCCCAGGTTTGGTGAGTTCTCATCAGATGGAAAGCATTTTTATCTTATTAATGAAATTGGCTCTTCGGTTACACATTTTTTATATGATAACGGTGCGATGATAACAAAGGAGACTGTATCCACACTACCTGATGACTACACAGGTGAAAATATTTGTTCGGATTTGCACATTTCTCCTAACGGTAAATACTTATATGCCTCCAATCGTGGGCATGACAGTATATGTGTTTTTTCAATCGGAGATGATGGCGGCTTGAGTTTTATAGAAAGACAATCCTGTAGAGGAAAAACGCCAAGAAATTTCACAATTACACCGGACGGCGAATACATGCTTATTGGCAATCAGGATACGGATACAATTGCAGTATTTAAAATTAATACTGATGGCACGCTAAGCTTTTTTGACATTACAGACTTTCCAACGCCTGTATGTATCCGGTTTTTCAAAGAGACATTGTTCGATTGATATTAATGCTATGGGGAGGTTGCTTCATAGGAAGTAACCTCTTTCTTAAGCGCTTAAGCAAAGGAAAATTTTGTAGATCTAATAGGTGATTATTATCGTGAATATTTTTAAACGAAAATTGAAATCAGATTCTAAGGAAACTCCGAGGAATATTGGGATATCTAAACGGCAGACTGTTATGAAAAAGACAATTACCGATACAGGTAAAAACCGTAAAGAAGTCGGAATATTTACAAGTATACGGACTAAGTTAATTCTGGGATTTATGATAACAATCATACCCATCGTATTGTTGGGGAGTATCTCCTATAACAATGCATACAATTCAATAAAAGACGCAGCAACAAACGCATCCTTTGAAACATTGAAACAAATAAATAAAAATATTGAAAGTACTCTTAGTAAATATGAGGAAATTTCAACACAAATTATGTATAACGGTATATTGCAGAACTATTTCACTAAGAAATCTGATTCTGATGATATGACACCGGAAGAATCTGAGCTCTTTCAAAAGACAGAATCTTTTATAAAAGAATATTTATCTGCTAACTCATCAATTGCATCAATAACCTTGTTTCTGGAAAACAATAAGTTTATATCAAACAAAGCTATAACACAGGAAGCTTATGAGAGTATACTTAACAGCACGCTTATGAGTAGTGCAAAAGAATTGAATGGTAAGTCTTTTTGGGTTGGTCGTCATGACGAATTAGATCAACATTTGCCGGACGACAAAACGTCATACAGCTTATCTTTGGTAAGGTTATTAATAGATACGTCGACTGGAAATGGTAGAGGGTTAATGATTCTTGATCTTAAAGAAAACTTTGTCGAATCTATGCTAAAAGGAATTAACCTTGGAGAAAACAGTGAGCTTCATCTTATAAGCTCAGATGAAAGAGATATTGCTTATAAGATAACTGATGAAGGAACAAGTGAACTAATAGACACAGATGATAAAAATAAAATAACTGATACGATGTTCTACTCCAGAATAACCGGAGCTCAAGAAGCGGGAACATTTATAGACACATTTAATGACGAAGAGTATATGATTTTACATACAAGTATATCAACAGTGTATGGGAAAACTGGTTATACTCTTGTTGGACTTGTTCCAACCTCGAATTTCAGAGAATCTGCCGCAAATATTGGTAAAGTGACAATAATTTTCACTCTTGTAGCCATTGGATTTGCATTGGTAATAGGGCTTTTATTAGCATTCAATATTTCAAAAGCCGTAAACCGGATATTGAATCTGACTAAAAAGGTTGCTGCAGGTGATTTAACCGTAAAAATAGAAACAAAAAGTAAGGATGAATTAGGGGTTCTCACAAAGAGTATTAATTCTATGATTGAAAGCATGCAAACCCTGATTTCTAACGCTGCCGACACAGCTTTGACTGTTATAGAATCAGCGCGAACTGTTGCAGCTACAACAGAACAAATATCCAGAGTATCTCATGAGGTCACTAAAACAGTTCAGGAAATTGCTGAAGGCTCATCAACTCAGGCAAGTGATTCAGAACAAGGTGTAAGTAAGATGAGTGAACTTGCCTTGCGAATTAACGCTGTTACCGATTACGCAAATTCTATCAATGTCAAATCGGATGAAACCATTAGGCTGTCTGAAGAAGGATTTGAGTCTGTGGTTGATTTAGAGAGGAAAGCAAAGGAAACAACGAGAATTACCCAGACTATAATTGCTGACGCTCAAGAACTTAATGTTCACTCAAAGTCAATCGGTGAAATTGTAAAGGTTATGAGTAACATTGCAGAACAGACCAATCTATTATCATTAAATGCTGCAATTGAGGCTGCCAGAGCGGGGACAGCCGGTATGGGGTTTGGTGTTGTAGCGGATGAGATAAGAAAATTAGCTGAGCAATCAGCATCAGCTTTAGATGATATCGGAACAATAGTCAGGAATACTCAAGACCAAACTAAACGTGTTGTAGAGAGCGCTGAGGCATCGGAGAATATCCTGAAATCCCACAACATTGCACTTGAACACACATTGGCAGTATTTAAGAAGATCTCTGACTCTATGGTTGAGCTGGCCAATACAGTCAGTGATATAACTGGGGGTGTAGAAGATATGAATAGCTATAAAGACAGTACTATATCAGCTATACAAAACATCTCTGCGGTATCACAAGAAATTGCGGCAGCTACAGAAGAAGTTTCCGCATCTACAGAGGAACAGCTCAGTGCCATTGAGGAGCTTTCCATGTATGCAAAACAGCTTGATGACACGGCCAATAATCTGAATAAATCAATTAAACTTTTTAAGATAGAATAATGTAAGCTTCTGTAGAACTTCGCAAATAACAGGCCTTGCCCGAAAACGTGGGTAAGGCTTATTATAATTGACGAATCTTATCTGATAGAGTATTAAATACTCAACTGCATTTTGCATTGAGAACAGATGTTTGGTAAAATATAATAGCAATTTATTGATTTGGGTAATATAATTTGTATTGAATAGTACAGTACGTGATAAAATTTTCAAAAAGAACAGGGACACATCTGATAGAAGAAAATAGATTACAGTAGTAGGAGTGAAAAAATGTCTGCCAGACAAAAGAAAAGCTACGGAAATGAAAGTATAAAATCATTAAAAGGTGCTGACAGGGTCAGGTTAAGACCGGCGGTCATATTCGGGTCTGATGGATTGGAAGGCTGCCAGCATTCTTTCTTTGAAATTTTATCGAATTCGATTGATGAAGCCAGAGAGGGCTATGGAAATCTTATCCGGGTAATCAGACATAAGGATTATTCTATAACAATAGAGGATCAGGGTCGGGGCATTCCCGTAGACTATAATCAGAAAGAAGAGCGGTATAACTGGGAACTGGTTTATTGCGAGCTATATGCCGGGGGGAAATACTCCAATCATACCGGCGAAAATTACGAATATGCTCTGGGCTTAAACGGTCTGGGTGCCTGCGCTACCCAATACAGCTCAGAATATATGGACGTAACCGTTTATCGTGATGGATATAAATACGAGCTTCATTTTGAAAAAGGGAACAATATCGGCGGTTTAAAGAAAACTAAATATGATTACGAGCATACCGGTACAGTGCAAACATGGAAGCCGGACCTGGAGGTTTTTACCGATATAAAAATCTCCGTAGAATTTTTCAGGGATACCTTAAAAAGGCAGGCTGTAGTTAATGCCGGGCTTATTTTTGAATTCACAGATGAAGAGTCCGGAGTGACTGAAAGATATGTTTATGAAAAGGGAATTGAGGATTATGTCACTGAGTTGAGTATGGACAAGGGTATAACCAGGCCTTGTTATTTTGAAGGCTCTGCCAGAGGAAGAGACCGTGAAGATAAGCCTGAATACAAGGTCAAGATGGAAATAGCCTTTTGCTTTAACAATGAAGTCAATTCAATACAATATTATCATAACTCCAGCTGGCTGGAATATGGCGGCTCGCCGGACAAGGCGGTGCGCGCCGCTTTTGTAAATGAGATTGATAAGTATTTGAAGAATAATAACAAATACAATAAAAATGAAAGCAAGATTACTTTTAGTGACATAGAAGATAGTCTGATACTTATAACAAACACTTTTTCAACCATGACAAGCTATGAGAACCAAACCAAGAAAGCAATCAACAACAGGTTTATTCAAGAGGCAATTACTGATTTTTTAAAACAGCAGCTAGAAATATATTTAATTGAAAATAAGGAAGAAGCCGATAAGATTGCATCTCAGGTTCTCATAAACAAGCGCAGCCGTGAGTCAGCAGAAAGAGCAAGAATAGATGTAAAAAAGAAGCTTGGCGGAGCTATGGATATTTCCAGCCGGGTTAAGAAATTTGTAGATTGCAGAAGCAAGGATCCAAATAAAAGAGAGCTTTACATAGTGGAAGGCGACTCCGCTTTAGGTTCGGTAAAAATGGGAAGAGACAGTGAGTTTCAGGCTATTATGCCTGTAAGAGGAAAAATCCTTAATTGCCTGAAGGCAGATTACAGCGGGATTTTCAAAAGTGACATAATTGTGGATCTTGTAAAGGTATTAGGATGTGGTGTGGAGATTAAATCAAAACACAATAAGGATTTGAGTTCATTCGACTATGAGAATTTTAAATGGAATAAGATAATTATTTGTACCGATGCTGATGTTGACGGATATCAAATCAGAACCCTTATTTTAGCGATGCTTTATAGATTAGTACCTACTCTTATAGAAAAAGGGCGTGTATATATAGCGGAATCCCCCCTGTTTGAAATAACTTCCAAAGATAAGAGCTACTTTGCTTATACAGAGAAAGAAAAGAGTGAAATCCTGGAGAAGCTTAAAGGTCAGAAAGTGACTATACAAAGATCAAAAGGCTTAGGTGAGAACGATCCCGAAATGATGTGGACTACTACAATGAATCCCGAAACACGCCGGCTGATAAAGGTTATGCCCGACGATATAGAGAACACACAAAAATTCTTTGACCTGCTGTTAGGAGATAATCTGCAGGGGCGCAAGGATTATATTTCTGAGCACGGGCATGAGTACATGGAATTGATTGATGTATCTTAATGAAAGTGAGAAGCGCACCTCCCCTGCTGTCATCGTCTACAGCCGCTCCACTGTCTAACGCAAAAAGCTTCTTAGCCGGCGCTCAGAAGGCCACCTAAAAGTATGAATGACCCGCGAGTAAAATATGCAAAGGAGACCACCTATGGACAACAAACATATCGAGCAAAAGATTGTAGATACCTTGAAGGTTAACTATATGCCTTATGCAATGAGCGTAATTGTTTCCCGTGCCATTCCTGAGATTGACGGGCTTAAACCCTCACATCGCAAGCTTCTGTACACCATGTACAAGATGGGTCTGTTAAAGGGGCAAAAGACTAAATCAGCCAACGTAGTGGGTCAGACCATGAAGCTTAATCCTCATGGAGATATGGCAATATATGAAACCCTCGTACGCCTGACCACCGGGAACATGGCACTCCTGCATCCTCTTGTTGAATCAAAGGGTAATTTCGGAAGAGTATACTCACGGGACATGAAATTTGCGGCACCCCGATATACAGAGGTTAAACTAGCAACGGTAAGCGAAGAATTGTTCAGGGATATTGATAAGGATACTGTCGATTTTGCTGATAATTATGACGGGACAATGAAAGAACCAGTGCTTCTTCCATCGACATTTCCCAATATTCTTGTAAACCCGAATCAAGGCATAGCAGTTGGTATGGCCAGTAATATCTGCAGCTTTAATTTAAGAGAAATATGTAAAGCTGCCATTGCCTATATAAAGTATGACGATATTGACCTGATGAAATATTTAAAAGCTCCTGATTTCTCCACTGGAGGACAGTTGATTCTGAATGAACAGGAGATGCGGAAAATATATGAAACAGGCAGAGGCTCATTTAAAATCAGGGCTAAGTATCGTTATGACAAGAAGAACAGCTGCGTAGAAGTTTATGAAATTCCCTATACCACAACTACCGAAGCCATAATTGAGGCTGTTGCATCCATTATTAAAACCGGAAAAATGAAGGATATTACTGATATCAGGGATGAAACTGATCTTGAAGGGCTTAAGATAACAATTGACATTAAGAAAAACAGCGATCCTGATGACATAATGAATAAACTTTTTAAGCTTACTCCTCTGCAGGACAGCTTTGGTTGCAACTTTAATATTCTGATAGGCCAGAAGCCTATGGTTTTGGGTATACGGGAAATACTCGATTATTGGATTCAGTTTAGAATGGAGTGCATCAGAAGAAAATCGGAGTTTGATATTAAAAAGAAGAGTGAAACCCTCCACCTGTTAACCGGGCTTTCAAAAATACTTCTGGACATTGACAAAGCACTCAAAATAATCAGGAATACTGAGCAGGATTCGCAGGTAGTGCCGAATTTAATGAAAGGCTTCGGGATTGATAAGGTTCAGGCTGAATTTATTGCAGAAATAAAGCTTAGAAATTTAAATAAAGAGTACATTCTAAGGCAAACAGCCGACATTGAAAAATTGAAAAATGAAATTGAAGATTTAAAGGATATTGTAGCCCGTGACGCCAGAGTATTAGAAATCATATGCAGCCAGCTGGAAGAGATATCCCGAAAGTATGGACAAGACAGAAAAACTGAGATTATCAGTGAAGAGCATATTGAGGAGGTTACCCCCGATAATTTTATAGAAGACTATAATGTTCGTATATTTTTAACTGATCAGGGTTATATCAAAAAGATACCCTTAATATCTCTGAGGTCTGCAGGCGAGCATAAGCTGAAAGATGATGACTTCATTATACAGGAAGCTGAGACCCGCAATAAAGCTGAATTGCTTTTATTTTCCAATAAATGCGTGGTATACAAAGCGAAAATTTATGAATTCCCGGACAGTAAAGCAAGCCAGCTGGGCGATTATCTAATTAACATACTGGATTTAGAACCGGGTGAGAAAATTATAAAGATGCATACTACCGATGACTTTACCGGTTATTTTCTCTTTGCCTATGAAAGCGGAAAGATGTCAAAAGTTCCGGTATCCAGCTACGCAACGAAAACCAACAGAAAGAAACTTGCTAATGCCTATTACGCTGGATCTCCACTGGTTGATATATTCTTCCTGGAGGAGGACGCGGACTTTGCTGCATTCAGCAGTATAGATAAGGTATTAGTTTTTGACACTTCTCAGATTAATCCAAAGGCTACCCGTGATTCCCAGGGAGTTTGGGTATTGAAATCCAAGAAGGGCAGTACCCTCAGGAAGGTACTGCCTCTCAGCGAAGCAAATTTAAATGATCCTGAGTACTACAGGGCTAATGTCCCTGCCATAGGATGTTACCTTAAAGAAGAAGACAAAGAAGATGTTCAAATAGGTTTATTTTAAAATTTCAGACATTTCAGATGGTTGGTTGTATTTATTCATGTAAGTGGAGGGAGAGTTGATGGAGGATATAGCCCAAATCAAAAAGTGTCTGGCTGGACAAAAAGATGCCTTCGAACTCCTGGTCACAAAATACAAGAACCTGGTGTACAGTATTGCTCTGAACAGCCTGACAAATAAGAATGATGCTGCTGATGTGACGCAGGATGTTTTTTTGAAAGCATGGGCCAACTTATCCAGATACAATCCCGAATTCAGCTTTAAAACCTGGATAGCCAGAATTACAGTCAACCATTGTATTAATCTTAATCAC
Organism: Clostridiaceae bacterium; assembly: GCA_012523685.1. Lineage (GTDB taxonomy): Bacteria > Bacillota > Clostridia > DSM-8532 > DSM-8532 > DTU059. The sequence goes on from JAAYTR010000128.1 coordinate 17,061, forward strand.
AAAAGCCGGCGAATCACAGCATGGAACGACGAGGAAATTGAAAAGATAACAACCGATAGAGATGACCCGGAGGACGCCGCCCTGAAGAGTGAAAGGCGAGATGATATTAGAAATGCCATAAACAGTCTTCCGGAGAAATATAAGATCGTAATTCAGCTTTATCATCAGCAGTCATTAAGTTACGAAGAAATATGCAATATTACTGGTTATCCAATGAGCATTGTCAAGAACAGGCTTTATAGGGCCCGAAAAATGCTTGCAGAAAAGCTAACTACATACTCGCAAGAGGTTTCGAAGAAGGGGGAAGAGGCATGGATTGCAGAAAAGCCTGGAATCTGATGATGAAAAGTTTTGATAATGAAATATCAAAGCAGCATCGAAAAGAGCTAAATATGCATATTAGTGAGTGTGACGAATGCAAAACAATGTCTGATAATCTTACTGAAGCCTTCACCTTCATGGACACGTCTGATTGGCAAGCCCCGGCCGATATTGAAAAAAGGGTCATGGCGAAGCTTAATTTGACAAAACACAGAAGAGATTTTCTGATGCCATATGTAATTTGCAACCTTATTGTTTTTACAGGAATTGTAGCTTCATGGCTGGACAGTGTATTCAAAATAGGTATATTTACATTTATCAAGGAAGTCTTCAATGAAGTTGTTGCAGCGTATAACATGTCTGCCACAGTCTTTACAGCTTTCCGTAATTTTTTTAGCACATACTTTATTAAACCCACAATAAATATTGCCATAATTGCGTTTTTGATTTATGGACTATTAAGTATAATATCAATTTTACAGAAAATGCTCAGGCGTTATGTTTCTGTACGTTAAATCTGGAGGTTATTATGAAAAAGGGATGGATGGTATTAGTCTGTTCAGTGTTAATAGTTTTTATACTGGCAGGCACAGCTTTTGCTTTTGCAGCTGATGAAAATTCTACAATCAGGGCAGGAGAAACCCGAAATGGAGATTTTATCACTGGGGGAAATACTGTTGTAAATGACGGGACTGTCCTGGGTGATTTTATTGCCGGAGCACAGGTATTGAGAAATACAGGCGTGGTTGAGGGCGATTTGATTGCCGTAAGCAGTGATATAAATATTGGCGGGCGTATTATGGGGAGTGTTCGGACAGGATCAAATAACGTGAATATTTCTGCTGTTATCGACAGAAATGCTATGGTTTTTGCATCCAATGTTGTTGTAAATGAGAATGCAGAGATAAGGCGTAATGCATACCTTTTCGGTGCTGTTATCTCATCCTATGGCAGAGTGTCAGGTGACACAATTATATATGGGGGGGATGTGACGCTTGGAGGAACCTATGAAGGTGATGTAAAAATAAATGATATGCAGGAGGGCTCTGTATTCAGGATGAATCCCGGAACGGTTATTAAGGGAAAACTGATATACAAGGGAGTTACAAGGTACGAGATTCCATCGGATGTTCAGGTGGGAGATTATGAATATATCCAAATTGCACCTGCAAGCAAACAGGATATTAATAATAGAGTTAACATTTGGAATATTATTAAGAAAATATTTACTATGCTTATTTATTACCTCTTTGCTTTACTGTTATATAAACTGTTTCCAAGGTTTTTTGTTCGTTCCGGCGATTTTATTGAAGCTAAGCCGATCTCAGCTGCAGGTATAGGTATAGCTACTTTGGGAAGCCTTGTGGCAGGAAGCTTATTATTGGTATTACTTCTTATTCTGGTTCTCTTTATAATCAAAGGCTCTGTCTTTTTATTTGGATTATTATTATTTGTTTTTGTGATGGTTGTGACAATTTTATTTGCAGATATACCGGTATCAATATGGCTGGGTAATGTTATAACCAATAGAAAATTTGGTATTCCGGGAAGGCTGGCTATAGGAATCGGCACCATTACCGTAGTTAAAATTATCCTGGAAATACTGAATACTATTAGCTCAGTAGCACCTGTCACCGGTGTTATATCATTTGTAGTTAATGTCGCCATCTGGATATTCGGAACAGGAGCAATCATCAAAATTATTTTTGAGACAGGTAAAGCTGCTAATCTTCAGGCTGAGGCTGAGGCAATAGTTCTTGAAAGTAATGAGTCCACAGAAATTTAAAATTAAAAGATATATTCGCCAATACCGATACAAACAATAGCGGTATTGGCTTTTTTATTATTATAAGCGATATAGAGGATGATACTAATGGATAATAAAATACTGTCACAAATCAAGCGAAGCCTTAAAGTTTTCGCAGATTATGTCTTAGCCCTTATTCTTTTCTTTTTATTTACCATGCCTGTCATATCAGGCGTAAAAGATAATCCCCGGAACGCCATTACATACTTGTCCATAGTAATATTTATTATACTGTTCTACAACATTTATGTTGATATGCGCAATATAGCGTTTAAGGAAAAAAGGCCTCAGTATAATATAAATCCCCCTTTCTATAAAGGTTTTATATATGGTCTGATGGGAATAATTCCGCTGGTTGCCATTCAGATTATTTTGATTATGATAAAAGTTCCAAAGGAATTTGAAACTCTTCACAGAAGACTGTATCAAGGCTTTGGAGGGCCTCTTTATTGGATCTCCAGACTGTTGGGGGACCAGTCAGTACATTATGTGATTTCTTTTACAGTCCTGGCTTTTATTGCCGGAGCAGGTTACTTTGCAGGCTTTAAAGACTTTTATTTATTAAACTTTATCAGGCAGAAGCTTGGTATCAAAAGAAAAGAAAAAAAAGAGGCTGCAAAAAAATAATAAAGGACAGGAAAGACATGCACCTTTTTTTGTGATAAGGCCAACCCTATCCTGAATATCTTAGTACAAAGATATACATAGGGATGGGATTATGCATGATCGTATTAGTAAAAAGGAAAAATGCAGTACTTATTCTTCTGATACTGTTTTTATCAGTTGCAATATTCAGCATTGACGGAAGAACCTCCCCAATCGCCGAAACAATTAAAGAGAACACAGGAGCTGCGATAGTGATAGATGCAGGTCATGGAGGAGAAGATCCGGGAAAGGTAAGTAATTATTCCAGCCTGGCTGAAAAGGATCTAAATTTAAGAATTGCTCAGCTTTTAAAGGACCTTCTGGAGCAAGACGGTTATACTGTCTATATGACGAGAACAGAGGATAAACTCAATTATTCTGCCGGTACAAAGGAGATATATCAAAAACGCAAACAAGATCTTACCGCACGGAAAAAGTTCATTGATGAGAGCGGGGCTGATGCGGTTGTCAGCATTCATATGAACAGCTTTTCTGAAACAAAGTATTACGGGGCTCAAACTTTTTACCCGCCCTCTTCGATTGACAGCGAAAGACTTGCAAAGAACATCCAAAATGCGTTAATTGATGTTTGCGATAAAACAAACAAACGGACGGCATTGCTTAAGAAGGAGCGAATAATTCTTTTCAGGGATCTTAAGGTGCCTACCGCCCTGGTAGAATGCGGCTTTCTCTCTAATCCTGAAGAGGAGGCAAAACTCAAGACTCTTGAGTATCAGGAGCTTCTTGCTAAGGGTATAAAGAAAGGAATAGACAGTTTTTTCGGAAAAGAGTAAACAGAATAAAAAAACAACCGATAATAATAATAGTTAGTTATACTATTTTACAAAAGATGGAGTGTACCTGATTATGTACCTGGAGTATTGTTTGATTGCGAATGCCGCTATATGTATACTGAGCCTTATTCTTTTCTATTTTCTTAAAAAAAAGAATCAAACAAACATAAAAAATACTTACACATTAGTATTTTGTACAGTTCTAGCCATGATTTGCGCTTCAATACTACCATTAATCGCAGATTATTTATTAATAGGACTGTCTTTTTCTATTAAAAAGTCGTTGATTGTATCCTTCATCATTCTTGTCGCAATAGCGCTTGGAGCGTTTTACCTTTTGCTGCCTTCATTTATTAAACTGATAGAAAAAATAGAGAAAAATAAAGAAAAAACTGAGGACACTAAATCAGACAGCATAGTTGAGGCAATAATCGAAGAATCAGCCAAGAGCAGACCCGTTATGGAAGAGAATGCCGGACAAACCATCAGTGACTCAGAAATAAATAAAGAAGCAATTCCTGAAGAAAATGAAGCTGGTAGCAATAATGAGCCTCTGTTAACCGAAAAATCTGAAGATGAAACACAACATATCCCTGAAGATCCGATTTATAACGAGCCTGCTTTTACCGATATTCCGGTATATAATCCTGATAAAGAGTCTGATATATCAAGTTTACTTGATATTGCTATAGAAAGTAAAATCAATCATAATTTCCAGAGCGCAATCGCAGCATACGAAAGTGCCTTAATTCTTAATCCGGATGACGAGCTTTGCTATCTGATAATTTTAGATTTATGTTCGTTATATAAGATGACAGGAAATGTCGAATCAATCTACAAATTATTGGATTCGGCCAGGTGTGTTCTGTTAAATTCGGACAGAAAAGAGGATATTTTACGAAATATTAAAATTTCTTAGCGATTTATCATTGATATATATAAATTAAACTGATATTATTATATTTGAATTATTGTATACCACAATGTTTGTGCAATAAATTTTATATCCATTAAGGGGGTAGCTGAGGATGAAAACTGCTCAGCAGATTATCGGCTTGCCGGTAGTAAGCATTTTTGACGGGAATGAGATCGGAAAGGTCAAAAACGTCATAATAAATGCTTCGAAAGGTACGATTGACTTCTTTGTCATCGACAGTGGCATCAGGTCACTTTCTGGAGGCGTAATTCCAGCCGACAGAGTTTTAGGTATAGGCGAATATGCTTTAACTATTCAACAACCTGACGATATCAGCGACATAGTAAAGATTCCAGCGGCCATTGAACTCATGCAGAAAAATATTACTGTAAGGGGTACTCGTGTTTTAACAAAGAAGGGAAGCCTTTTGGGTGAAACAGGTGATTTTTTTGTCAATGAGCAGAACACCTATAATATAACAGGTGTTGAGTTTGTACCTGCAGATGCTTCAATGAAGTCAGGTATTATTCCGCGGAGCAGCATTATTACATTTGGTAAGGATCTTCTTGTAGTACAGGATGATGTTATCGATCAATTGATTGAATCACCTCATTCAATTGAAGAAGAGTCTGAAGAAAAAAAAAATACTAGTCTAGAACAGCAATCTCCCTCACCTGATGTTGAATTTATATATCCTGAGGTAGTAAGCCAGGAGCCGGAGCAGGCAATACCAGCTGAGTCTGAAACAGAGAAAGAAGAATCCTATGATACAGATTCTTTAGACACTGATATCAGCTATCAAATACCGTTTGAAAGCACTGAAGAAGAAAAGACAAATGAAGGGGAACTTGGGCTGGAAATTCCTTCAGAGGCACCGGCAGCAGAGGAAACGCAGAATGAGCAGCCCTTAAGTGCTGCAGAGCTGTTTGAACAGCGACAAAGACAGTATCTTGTTGGAAAGAAAGTAACAAAAACAATATATACCTCAGACGGTCGAGTAATAATTAATAATGGAGACATAATTACCGAACAGCTGATAAATGAAGTAAAAGCCAATGGAAAGCTTATTGAGCTTGTGATGAATTATGAAGAATAACATTAAATGCGTAACGGGTATACCAAAGCTTGTTACGGTATTTTGAAGAATCCCACCCGTTAAAGTAAATGAATAGATGCTGACGGGCCCGGGGAGCCTTGTTTAAGCAAAAAATTGCTACGGGTCAGGTTTACCTGGCCCGTTTGTTTTACGGAGATGAAGCGGAAGATGAAATTCACAAATAAATCTATTTGGGCTTTATTAATTATAATTCAGATAATCTTAGGGACAGGAGCGAGTTTGTTACTTCTTTCAGCTACAAAAACAGATTCGGGGGTTGTGTCGTTTAAAGCCGGGGAAATTGAATTAAATGGTGTTACTGTTGAATACGCCAGAGAAGTAATATCTGATTATTATACTGAACAGATTAATAACGGAGAGTTGAAAATAGAAATAAACGGCATACCTTTTTCTATTCCTTATCAGGATATTGATGTTAATGTTGATATTGACAAGACAATAGAAAACATAAAAAATAGAATGCCTGAAAATGGATTTGAAAAACTATTTTCAGGATCAATTAGTTATGATGCGGCACCGGTTTTTACATATAATTCTGGAAAGCTGATCAGAAGGTGTGAGGAGTTGCTTTCCCACTATAAAACTGAGCCGGTCGGTGAATTTTATAAAATAGAGAATGGTTCTTTAACTCTGGTTCCGGGCATTCCTGGTTTGAGTATTGACTATAAAAAACTGGAGCAAGAATTAAGGGCTCTAATCTTTGCATCTGACGGGCCATTTAGAATAAACATAAATGATTCTCCGGTGGTTATTAAGAAGCTGGCTGAGCCTGTTTACAAAGAGCCTTTTAACACACTGGTTTCAAACAGTAATATTGAATTTGACTCTGACCTTAACGAAAAGGTTATAAATGCAAAAAACAGTTTTGATTGTACCATTGTCGAGAATAATCATGAATTGAGACTGGATACTATTTTGGATTTCTCGCTGTTTTCAGGAGACATGGAAGAGGATTTGTTAAATCGTTTAGCAACAGCCCTTTATCAAGCTGCATTGCCAATTGACGGAATTAAAGTCCTGAATCGTAAGCCTGCACAAAAAGCAGTGTCTTATGCTGAACCGGGCTTAGAGGCAGTTATTGAGGGAGAAGGTGCCAATCTGGTTTTAAAAAACGAAACAGGAAAGCCTTTGATGCTTTTATCGGATATAACATTAGATAAATTCTATATCTATGTTGCTTCCACAGGTGATATTGCAACCGGTACTATAACTGTAGAAAAAAAAGATATTGTACCGCCTCCAGTTATTACTGTAGTGAATACTTCTTTATCACCCAAGGTTACCAGGGTAGTATCGGAGGGGATTCCGGGGTATACTGCTTATGTCACCCGTACAATCAACGGAAAGACTGAAGAAATCTCCCGGGACAAATATCAGCCTGTCAGCAGAACCGTTGAAACCGGGGCAAAACCTGTCAGTTCAAGTTCAAAATAAGAACCGCACTCTGTAACAGATGAGTACATTAAGAAAATTGCCTTGCTGCCGCAACGGCAATTTTTTGATTTTACAGAATTATATTAAGAATAATGCGAACTAGTCTTTGTTTGTACAAACATAATTAAGCGGCGTGGCTGCTGCGATTTAAAGCGAAGCATGGATTGCGTAGCGAGCGCGACTAGAAACTGGATGTTGGAAATGGAGCGCTAAATCGCAGTAGTCTACA